>DATFGW010000018.1:0-22287 GCA_035249045.1 Gemmatimonadaceae bacterium
CGCCGTCGAGCGAGTTTCGACGACCAAGCACACAGTGACGATCGACGGCAAGACGATTCCCTACACCGCGCGCGCCGGGACGATGGTCATCCGCAACGATGAGGGAAAACCGAAGGCGAGCGTCTTCTACATCTCCTACACCCGCGACCAGCAGAACCCGAGCACGCGTCCAATCACCTTCTTCTTCAACGGTGGACCCGGCTCGGCGTCGATCTGGCTGTCGATGGGCATGATGAGCCCGCGCCATCCGGAGATGGGACCGAACGGCGCGCAGCCGGCGCCGCCGTACAATCTCGTCGACAACCCGTATTCGCCGCTCGACGTCACCGATCTCGTCCAGGTGGATGCGATGATGACCGGCTACTCTCGGCCCGGACCGGGAGTGAAAGCGACGGACTACACCGGCGCGACGAACGACATCAGGATGTTCGGTCAGTTCATTCGCAATTATCTCGACAAGTACGACCGGTGGGGCTCGCCGAAATATCTCTTTGGCGAGAGTTACGGCACCTTCCGCTCCGCGGGACTCGCCTCTGAGCTACAGGAAAGTGAAGGCATCGAGCTGAACGGAATCATGCTGCTCGGCACGGTGCTCGATTTCCAGAATATCAGACCGGCGCCGTCGAATGACATGGCGTTCGTTTCGTTTCTGCCGACCTACACCGCGACGGCGTGGTACCACAAGAAGCTGCCGAGCGATCTGCAGGGCCTGACGCTGGAACAGGTGGTGCAGCAGGCGCGCGACTACGCGTTTGGTGATTACCTGACGGCTCTCGCCAAAGGCAACACGCTGAGCGACGCCGAGCGTACGAGGGTCGCGCAGCAATTGGCGAGGCTGACGGGGGTGTCGCAGCAGTATGTTCTCAACACCAATCTGCGCATCGATCCCGGCACTTATCGGACGGAGCTGTTGCGCGGCCAGCGCGAGACAGTCGGTCGCTACGACAGCCGGATGATCGGCATCAACGGCAACGCCGCGAGCACGCGGGAGGACTACGATCCATCCGACGTGGCGCCGGCGGGGGCGTTCATGTCGGCGTTCATGCGCTACCTGCACAACGATCTGAATTACGATTCGGATCTTCAGTACTACATGGGCGGGCACGCGGGGCGTTGGGACTATTCAGGTCTGGGCGGCGGCAATCTCGGCAGCGGGTATCCGAGCGAGACCGAGTCGCTGCGCACCGCGATGGCGAAGGATCCTTATCTGCACGTGTTCGTCGGCGCCGGCTACTACGACATGGCGACGCCGTTTGCGAACGCCGAGTACACCTTCAGGCATCTCGGGTACGATCCGACGTACCGTGACCGGGTCGAGATCAAGTACTACAAGAGCGGGCACATGGCGTATCTGAACCAGGAGTCGGCGACTCAGCTCAAGAACGACATCGCGCAGTTCATCGCTTCGACGGAGCATCCGAAAAATCTGACACCGTGACCTCGATCCACGCGCCGACAGTCTCGCAAGCACGACACACCATCAAGTTCCTGCTAGATGGGTGGCTAGCAGCTGAACTCGCCGTTAGATAGAGCCAATGCCGATAAGTGATAAAACTCGCAAACTTCTTTGGGGCCGCGCGGGCAACCGTTGCGCCATCTGCCAAGGCTCGCTCATCATGGCGGCAACACGCGACGATGACGCGTCGATCGTTGGTGACGAGTGCCACATTGTCTCAAACGCGTCAAGTGGTCCGCGTCATGATCCTTTCTTGGTAGGAGATCCGGACGACTATGAGAACCTGCTTCTGCTATGCAAGACAGACCACAAAATGGTCGACGACCAGACGGGCACGTACTCCGTGGAAAAGCTCAAGCAACTGAAGGCTCAGCACGAAGCTAGCGTTGATGTTGCATTGGAGAAACATCTCGACGAGGCCCGGTCAAACAAGGCATTGCCCTCGCGCGGCTTCGACAATTTTCGGACTACCATCTGGTTGGTTCCCGACCAACCTGAAAGCCTCCTCGAAGCGTTTCAGCAGCGGCTAATACATGATCCACGGCTCAATGCGTATGGCAAGGTTGCTACCGGCTTTAAAGCGCAGCCGACCAGCCGATACGCTGCTTGGATCCAAGCCTTTCTTCCTGTGTCACCCAAGCTGCTCCATCAGCTCGCCGCAGAGTCTACAGTCGGAATCCTAGACGTCGGGCATGAACGTCTGCCGGGTATCTATCAAGTAAGCCAATCTTAGTATGCGATTCGGCGAGCGTTGCAACGGAGTAGTCACGTTCTGGCAGCGTTCGCGCGATGCGAGTCTGCCCGTAACTGGAGTTAGCCGTTAAGTGCTAACATCTGTCCTAGAGTCTTCATGCGGCTGATTTCGCCGGCAGGCCGGACTGTGACCGGCCTTGCCGATTGGCCTCGGCCAAAGAAGGAGTACCAATGGGCACCGGGCCGCAGCGCCATGGAACAGGCGCGCCGGTGGCTTTCGGTGGGTGGCCCAGCCATGCCACCGGAGATCCATACTCTTCTAATGTCCGTTGAAGAGACACGTGATCTAGTAATCGATGACGTAATTCCGGAATTTGTGACCTCATTGCCGGAAGCGGGCGAAGGGCGTAATCACGATATCCTAATCCGTGCTCACCGTCGCGGATTTCGAATTACGATCGGGATCGAAGCCAAGACGGATGAGCCCTTCGATGAGTACGTCGGCCCGCGGTGTCTCGCCGCGGAAAACCGCAGTCCGCGTACGCGCGTCCCTATGCGAACCGCAAAACTGTTGGAGCATCTATTCGGGCGGATATGCGATCCGCAAAGGGAGCCATTCTGCAGTCTGCGATATCAGTTGGTGATGGCTGCGGCCGCATGCGCGGCTCAGGCACATCGCGACCGCGCCGATCGTGCCGTCTTTGTAGTCCACGAGATACCGACGTGGAAGTGCAAGTCCGCGAAGCTCACGCAGAACCACAGGGACTTCGCCGAGTTCATCGCTCTTGTATTCGGCGGAGCGTCAGCCGACGTCACTGACGGTCAGCTGTATGGACCAATTCTTCTCAGTTCTGTGGGATATACGCGAACACCAGTACTACTCTATGCAGGGAAAGCCTCGTCTGCTTTTGTCGCTGAGTGGCGGCCGAACGTGATTTCGGCGGGCTCGCCAGCTGAGTCTCAATAAAGGTCGTTACACTTGACCCGTTTGGCTGGCTAGGCTTATTACCCTTGGGCGAGCGACACGGCACACCCAGTATGAGTAAGCACTGCGGGCTCCCATCGAATTGCGACAGGCTCCATGCCAAGTGACAATCGTGGTCCCGAAATGCGCGCGCGACAGGCGATCGATGAACGCCTCCGCGCGGCAGGCTGGCTCATCCAGGATAACTCAGAATTCAATCGCAATGCGGCCCAAGGCGTTGCAGTACGCGAGTTTCTCCTGCCGAACGGCCTAGCCGACTACTTGCTCTTCGTCGGCGGCAAGGCCGCAGGCGTAATCGAAGCCAAGAAGGCGGGCATAACGCTCAGTGCTGTTGCAGAGCAGTCCGCCAAATACATGGTCAAGCTGCCGGACCACCTCGCCCGCTGGGACGATCATCTTGTGTTCGACTACGAATCCACGGGGGAGGAGACCTTCTTCCGCGACATGCGCGACCCACAGGCGCGGTCCCGTCCGGTGTTTGCCTTCCACCAGCCGCAGACATTACACGGCTGGCTGAAAGAGCCCTATACGCTGCGCGCGCGGCTGCGCCACATGCCACCGCTCGACACTACGGGCCTGCGAGACTGCCAGGTCGACGCCATTCACGGGCTTGAGGCGTCGCTGGCGCAAGACAAACCCCGCGCGCTGATCCAGATGGCCACCGGCGCGGGGAAGACTTTCACCGCCTGTACCTTCAGCTGGCGTCTGCTCAAATACGCGAAGGCCAGGCGAATCCTTTTTCTTGTTGATCGCAACAACTTGGGTGACCAGACACTCAAGGAGTATCAGAACTACGATCCACCCGGCTCTGGCCGGAAGTTCGTGCAGACCTACATCGTCCAGCATTTGCACAGCAACCGCATAGACCCGGACGCCAAGGTCGTCATCACTACGATCCAGCGGCTCTACGCAATGTTACGCGGCGTCGAGTTGGACGAGTCGGCGGAGGAGGTTTCGGCCTTCGAGACGTGGAGCAATGAGGAAGGCGATCTGCTGCCGGTCGGCTACAATCCGCAAATCCCAATCGAGACGTTCGACTTCATAGTCACTGATGAATGTCACCGATCGATCTACGGGCTGTGGCGGCAAGTACTCCAGTACTTCGATGCTCACCTGATCGGCCTCACGGCTACGCCGAGCAAGCAGACACTCGGCTTCTTCAACAGCAACCTCGTCGCCGAATATCCCTACGAGCAGTCAGTCGTGGATGGCGTGAATGTCGGCTTTGAAGTCTTCCGCATCCAAACGAGGGTTAGCGAACAAGGCGGTATTGTGGACGGACATTACCATGTTCCCGTGCGCGATCGCCGAACGCGCGCCATCCGCTACAAGCAGCTCGACGCGGATCTGCCCTATACGAAGCAGGAGCTGGACAGCTCGGTCACTGTGCCCAACCAGATCCGTGCCGTGCTCAAGTGTTACAAGGACAAGCTCTTTACCGACTTATTCCCCGGTCGCACCGGCGATTGGGTGCCCAAGACATTGATCTTCGCCAAGGACGATAATCACGCTGAAGAGATCGTGCACGCGGTGCGCGAAGTCTTCGGTCAGGGCAACGACTTCGCTAAGAAGATCACCTATGCGACCAGTGAGAAGCCAAAGGAGCTGATCGCGGCTTTCCGGGTCGATCCCTTTCCTCGCGTTGCCGTGACCGTAGACATGATCGCCACCGGCACCGACATCAAGCCAGTCGAGTGTCTGATCTTCATGCGCGACGTTAAATCCGAGGGTTACTACGAGCAGATGAAGGGACGCGGCGTGCGCACGCTCAATGACGCCGACTTGAGGCAGGTTACGCCGGATGCGCAGACCAAGACGCGCTTCGTGCTCATCGACGCTGTTGGCGTCACCGAGGGCAAGAAAACCATCAGTCAGCCCCTCGAGCGTAAGCGCACGGTGGCATTTGACAAACTCATCGACCAGATCGCCCAGGGTCGCCGCGACGAGGATGCTATCTCCAGCCTAGCTGCCCGTCTCGCCGCGCTGGATCGGGAGATCGACGATGAGGATCGGCAGCGAATCGCCGACACCGCTCACGGCAGCACGCTCAAGACGTTGGCGGGTGACCTCCTGAAGTCCATCACGCCGGATGTCATCGAGGCCGAGCTAACCGAACGCTACGGCAAGGCTGACACTGCTACACCTGAACAGGTCAAAGCGGTGGAAGACCAGCTACGCGATCGCGCGTGTCAGCCGCTTGATAGCGCCGAGTTGCGCACCCTGATCAAGACAATCAAAAAGAAAACGGACATCGTCATTGACGAGCTCACCGCCGACGAAGTGACGACCGCTGGCTACGATCTCAAGCACGCCGAGGCGCGCACCACATCGTTTCGGGACTTTATCGACGAGAATAAGAACGAACTGATCGCATTGCAGATTCTCTACAGCCAGCCGTACGCGAAACGCCGACTTACCTACGCCTCGATTAGGGAGCTCGCTCAGAAGCTCGCCGACCCGCCGCATCATTTGACGACGGCAGATGTATGGCAGGCTTATAAGCGTCTCGAAGCGACGCTTGTGCGAGGCGCGCCGAGCGACAAGGTGCTGACCGACATCATTTCATTAGTGCGCTTCGCCACTGGGCAAGTGGATGTGCTAGAACCGTACACCGCGCGCGTGGAGCAAAGATTCAACCTGTGGATTGGTCGGCAGAAAAAGGCTGGCCGCGATTTCAATGAGGAGCAGATGAACTGGCTACGCGCCATCAAAGACTATCTGGCGGCGAACGTCGAGATTGCGACGGCCGATCTCACCCGCGATCACCCGTTCACCGACTGGGGAGGTGTTGTTGCTGCGCGGAGACTGTTTGGGTCGGAACTGCAACGTATGTTGGATGAGCTCACGGAGACGTTGGCCGCATGACGGAACTTCGGCCCGGCTGGATCAGAACCACTCTCGGTGAGGTCGTCGCTCGGCCCCGCGCGAAAGCGTCGCCCGCAGACTACCCCGAGCTACCGTTCGTTGGAATGGACCACATTGCTTCAAACGGAATGACGCTACTCGGCACCGTAAAATTCGGGGACATGAAGAGCAACGGTGGTTTGTTTCTCGAAGGCGATGTGCTTTACGGTCGCATGCGTCCCTATCTAAACAAAGTTTACCGGGCCAAGTTCGCGGGCGCGTGTTCCGCTGAGTTCATCGTGTTTCCGCGATGCGACGCCATTGACAGCGATTTCCTCGCCTACCTCCTACACGACAGCAAGTTCGTCACCTTCGCAAGCAGACTAAGCTCGGGCGATCGGCCTCGGGTCGACTTAAGTGACATCTCGTCATACTCATTCAACCTTCCTCCGCGAGAGGAGCAAACTAGAATTGCGTCGACAATCGCCGAACTGTTTAGCCGGATCGACCAAGGCGAGCAGACATTTCAGCGAGCGGTTGCGCTAGTTGAACATTACCGGGTGTCTGTTCTCAAAGCTGCGGTCACGGGAGAACTCACGCGTGAGTGGCGCGAGAAGAACAAGAATAAGGTGGAACCGAGTGAAGTTCTACTCGCTCGAATCCTCAAGGCGCGCCGAGAGGCTTGGGAAAAGGACGAGATGGAGAAGATGAGGGAGAAAGGTCTTGCGCCAAGAAACGACACCTGGAAGGAGAAGTACCCGCAGCCGGCGGGACCCGAGATCACCGACCTGCCAGAGTTGCCGTGCGGATGGACTTGGGTAAGCATCGGGCAGGCGTGCTTTGTTGGCACTGGTGCAACCCCAAAGAGAGGAACCGATAGGTATTACAACGGCGGGACAGTTCCTTGGGTAACAAGTTCGGCTGTCAACGAGCGACTCGTGCTACAGCCTACAGAATTCATCACGCCAGCTGCGATTGAGGAAACAAACGCAAAAGTATTCCCAGCTGGAAGCCTACTCATCGCTCTCTACGGGGAGGGAAAGACACGCGGCAAGATTTCAGAACTTGCCATTGACGCAGCCACCAATCAGGCGTGCGCAGCGCTGCTGTGCGGGCATTTGGACCCGTGTCTGAAGCCCTACATCCGCTCTTTCTTCGAAAAAAACTATGAGACGTTGCGGCAGGAAGCGGCCGGCGGTGTGCAGCCAAACCTCAACCTTTCCATTCTGAAGGCGACTCCCTTACCGCTGCCTCCCCGCGAAGAGATCGAGGAGATAAACCAGCGCATTTCGAAGCGACAATCCCAATTAGCGGCCTTGGTGACGGAATTCTCCCGTTGGCAACACAGGTCAGCAGCGCTGAGGCAATCGGTGCTAAGGTCAGCCTTTAATGGCAAGCTTGTCCGCCAAGATCCTGAGGATGAATCGGTCGCCCTCCTACGTCCACGCAACACATCCACGCTGGGACCGGTCAACGGAACCGTGCCACCAAGCCAAAAGACAGCCTCGTCATGAGCAACGACCACACCTCGCTTGTTTCAAAAGTCTGGAACTACGCCCACGTTCTTCGTGATCAAGGTATCAGTTACGGCGATTACGTCGAGCAGATCACCTTCCTGCTCTTTCTCAAAATGGACCGTGAGAGAACCGAGTTGCTGGGCGAGCCGTCGATCATTCCAAGCAAGTGGCGATGGGAACGGATCGCTCCTCTATCAGGCGACGAGCTGGAACTTCATTACCGCCACGCACTAGAGGCACTCGCGAAGGAGGCGGGCCTTATCGGCACCATTTTCCGAAAGGCACAAAACAAGCTCACCGACCCTGCAAAATTGAAGAGGGTGGTTTCGTTGATTGACGCGGAGACGTGGATCGGCATCGGTGTGGATGTCAAAGGTGCGATTTACGAAGGGTTGCTGGAGAAAAACGCGTCGGAGGTGAAGTCCGGAGCAGGCCAGTATTTCACGCCGCGGCCCCTGATTGACGCGATGGTCAACGTGATCGATCCGAATATCGGCGAAACAGTGCATGACCCGGCCTGCGGCACAGGTGGCTTCCTGCTCTCGGCTTACGAGCACATGAAGGTTCAGTCCCAGGACCGCGCACGGCAACACAAGTTGCGGACCCAGTCTCTCAGCGGCGTAGACATTGTTGACGAGGTGGTGCGTCTGTGCGCCATGAATCTGTATCTCCATGGCATCGGAAACGGTGAGTCTCCAATCCGCTCCGGTGACGCGCTGGCGACCGATCCGCGCCAACGCTACGACGTCATCCTAAGCAACCCACCATTCGGAAAAAAGAGCAGCTACAGGGTGATCGGGGAAAATGGCGAGGTGGACACTGAGCGCGAGGACTACGAGCGGGAAGACTTCAAGTTCACCACCAGCAACAAGCAGCTGAACTTCCTGCAGCACATCATGACCATAATGGAGTCCGATGGTCGAGCCGGAGTGGTGCTGCCCGATAACGTCCTCTTCGAGGCCGGCAGCGCAGGCGAAGGCATCCGCAAGCGGCTACTCGAGCAATTTGACTTCCACACGCTCATGCGTTTGCCTACCGGCATTTTCTACAAGCCGGGCGTCAAGGCGAACGTGCTGTTCTTCGACAAGCACGCCCCGCGCGCGGACGGAAAGCCAAACAGCAAGGCGCTGTGGATCTACGACCTGCGCACCAACCAGCACTTCACGCTGAAGAAGAATCCGGTTACACCAGCGGACTTCGCCGACTTCATTGCCTGTTACTCGGCAAGCCACCGCGACAAGCGCAAGGAGACGGAACGCTTCAAACGCTTCGAAGTTGCGGATTTACTGAAACGCGACAAGTTGAACCTCGATATCTTCTGGCTCAAGGACGAAAGCCTGGACGATGTCGACAGTCTGCCGCCGCCCGAGGAGATCGCAGCTGAGATCGTCGAGTGCCTGCAGGCAGCGCTCGACGCATTCCAATCGGTAGCTGACGAATTGGCAACAACGGCCGAAGCCTGATGCTTGTCACCAGTCTCTGGTTTTTCGTGATCGCATTGGGTCTCGACCTCGGCGCTGGCATCTACGAGGCGAGAATCGTCGTTCCGCTTTGGGCAGGCTCAATCCCGGAGTCGCTTGCCGAGGGCAATCCGTATCGACGCGTGGCGATCGACGCGGGGATGCGGTTCTGGGCCTACGTGACGACCGCTGTCGCGTTCTTCGCGCTACTGGCATTGGTGTTTGGCTTGTACGCGCCTGCTCCGCAACGCGCATGGCGAACTTTCGCTGCCATTGCCGAGCTGGCTGTAGTCGCAAGTACGCTGCTCTATTTCAGGCCGACGCTGGTAAGACTGTTCATGAGCCACGGCGCCGGGCTCACTCCCGCGGCAGCGGCGTCCACAGTCCGGCGATGGGTGATGTGGAGCAGAGTCCGCATCGCCGTCAGCTTCGTTGCGTGGTGTGCGGCGCTCAGCGCGCTCGCGCTCTCGGGAAGATCGTATTAGTGACGCTGTAGCGACGCTACTCGGGATTGTCGTCGCGCGGCTACATCCCGAACCAGTAACTGATCTTCAGCACGAAGATGTTGTCCGCCGGTGCCGCGAAGAGTGCGCTGCGATCGCGGCTGAACGACAGGTCGCCGAGCGGCGCGGTATCGCTCCGGGTCTGGGTCCACACGAGGTAGGCGGTCGATCCCGGCCGCCATTCCCAGCGCAGAACGCTCGTGCCACGCAAGCTGCGGAAGTTGAAGTTCGGATTGTCGAGCGTGAAGGTCGATGCGGGGCCCGGGCCGTCCGGATCGATGGTGTACTGGAGGGTCCCCGCTTCCCCACTCTTCGTCACCGTCCCGACATCCTTACCGTACACGAGCTTGCGCTGCTGCCGCGGCGCGGCGAACTCCTCGAAATCGGTGTAGTCACCGCTGGCGATGAGCGGCTGCGCGAACACATCGAGTGAGAGCGACGGCGTGAACGTCACCGCTCCGCGCACCGTCATGTACAGCTGCTTCTGCTCGAGGTGCGAAAAGACGTAGCGACTGCCATAAAACGTCGTCGCCGTGGGATCGGTGATCCGGGTGACGTACTGCGACATGGTGGTCGAATGCGAGTAGCCGGGCCCGAGCGTAAGCTGCACGTTGGGCGCGGGCCGAATGCTCGCCGCCAGATCCAGCGACGAATTACTCCCACCATCGTCGGTCGTGCTCGCGGAAACCGTGGTGGTCAGCACGATGTGCCGACGCGGATCGGTTGACACCTCCGCGAGCGCGATGCTCGAGGCGGGTGTCCTGACGGCGGGACCACCCCGCGTCAGGCGGTCAGAAATAGCCGCGAAGCCCCGCGAGCCGAGCAGAATGACCTGCCAGTAGTTGAGAAGTTGCGACTCCAGGAATACCGTCGCGTCGGCTCCCGTCGCGTCGCCATCGTAATTCCATTGTTTCTCGAGGCCCAGCAGCATCTGCGCGTTCCGATAGAAGCGGGTGGGCTTCGTGAAAACAGGACCGAATGATCCGTTGATCCACCGCCAATCGGCGGTCTGAAGGAAGCCGAGATCGTTGGTCTCGAAACCGGGACTGATCGCCGCAGCGTTCAGATCGCCCTGCCATTTTCCGCTCTCCTTCACAAACCGGCTGATCGCGCCGTAGCCGGAAAGAGACGTCGCGGATGGATCGTAGTCACTCGAGAAGAGCCCGCCGGATACCCTGCGATCGGGACGCTGAAAGTAGCGCGCGGACGAACGCTCGAGCCGCGCGATTGCGAGCGAGTCGCCGGTAACGCGCGACGCACTGACGGCGGTGTAAAGGTGGTAAGTGTGATTCAGCCAGTAAAAATCCGCGTCGGTGCCAAGTGTGCGCGCGGAATTCGGCAGCAGTGATTTGAGTCCGGGATCATCGAGCCGCCGATCCACCGACGTCAGGATCCCGCCGAGGACGACGTTCCCCTTTCGCATGTCGCGCTTGGCGCGGGCGATGAGGTTGTTGGCGAGCGGCTCGACCGGCTGCTCGACGCGCTCGCTGGCGTCGGTCTCGACTTCCGCGGTCTCTCGGCGCGTGACCGCATCCATCATTCCAATGGTGTAGCCGCTGGTGGTGCGTCCGGTCAGCTTCGCGGCGCCAAGGATCTCGGTGTTCTCGGGCACGTCCGCAAACGGTCCGCGCGCGAACGCCAGAGATGCTCCCTGTGGCGGCCTGCCGATGCGGCGCGAGTAGAACAGGCCAAGCCCAAAGCCGCAGTTAATGTTGCACCCTGGCTGGCCGAAGTTGAAAAGATCGCTGCCCTCGACAAAGAATGGGCGGCGTTCGGGAAAGAACGTCTCGTACTGGCTGAGATTCACGACGGCGGGATCGACCTCGACCTGTCCGAAATCAGGGTTCACCGTCCCTGCCAGAGTAAAGCTGTTCGTCAGCATGTATTTCGCGTCGGCGCCCACACGCATGTCGCTCGCGCCTCGGTGGAAGAAAGGACTCGCTTTGTCCCCCGAGCTGAGCCGCTGCGCGCGTCCGACCACGTAGGGGAGAAATTCTGCGTGGTGACTGCCTCCCTGCAGCTGAAGTCCGGTGAGATCGCCGAAGAACGCCGGCCCGCCGACTTCGTTCTGTTTCCAGAACGCCCACACGTCGCGTTCCTGATTTCGGTGAATGATGCGCGTCAGATTCAGCCCCCACGTCTGAAGCGGCTGACGGGAGAAACGCAGCTGACTCAATGGAATGCGCACTTCGGTCGTCCAGCCGAGCGAGTCGATGTTGCTCGCCGCCTCCCAGACGGGGTCCCACGACCTGTCGAAGTCGGTCGCATCGCCGCGCCATCCCGACGGGTTCACGTCGAACTCGACGGAATGCAGCCGATCGTGGTACGCGTCGAAGTCTATGCGCAGTATGTCGCTCTCGGTGTCACCGTCACGACGCGTGAGCATTGTCGTGACGCCGGCCGCGCCGTGGGAATCGTACATCCGTGCTCCGACATAGATGGCATCGGCGTCGTAAAGGATCCGTATCTCGGTCCTTTCCGTCGGCGCTTCGCCTTCATTCGGTCTCTGCTGCTTGAAGTCGGTGATCGGCAAAGCAGCGCCCCAGGCGCTTTCATCGAGCCGGCCATCGATTGCAATCGGGCCCTTTCGAGGCGCCGCGACGGCGGAGGGCCTCCCGGTCGTGGGCACGCCAGGGAGTTTGGCCGGACTGGCGGGCGGGACCGTCGTGGTGGTGTCCTGCGCTCGAAGGGCGAACGGAAACAGGAGCGCGACGATGAAGCGCGAAGCTGGGATGTTCATTTCGGGTGGATGCGACTCAAGTTGCGGAGGAGGATGTCTGTCGGCAATACGGCCGATAGGTACGGGCGGTTTCCCTGTGGCACGGCGCGACTCAGGCAAGCGCTCCGATTTGGACACGCACGTGATCCGGAAAGTTTGAGATTTCAGCAGCCATGTCGAAAACGGTCCACCTCGTTCGTCGCCATGGCAAGACAGCGTAGCGGCTGAGGCCTGTTATTGCGGCGGCCGCGACCCCGGAGAGACCCCGACGCGGAGACACGATGCGGAAAATCATTGTTTCGGAGTTCATCTCGCTCGATGGCGTGATCCAGGCGCCGGGCGGCAAGGACGAGGATAGGGATGGTGGATTCGCGTACGGCGGCTGGACGTGGCCCTACTGGCACGACGACATGGGGAAGGCGTTCTTCGCGCTAATGGCGAACGTCGATGCCATCCTGCTTGGACGCCGCACCTACGTCACGCATGCGGAGGCGTTCGAGCCGATGGCGCCCGGGGATCCATTCGGCGACCTGATGAACGCGCCGAAGAAGTACGTCGTTTCCAGGACTTTGAAGGAACCGAAGTGGCGCAACACTACCATCATCCGGGACAACGTCATCGAGTCCATCCGCGCTCTCAAGTCGGAGCCGGGCAAAGACATCGTCACCGACGGCAGCAGTCAGCTCGTACACGCGATGCTCGAGCACGATCTGGTCGACGAGCTCCACCTGCTGGTCTTCCCGATCACCCTCGGCGGCGGAAAGCGCTTGCTGCCGGAGGGCGTCCACACCACATTCGCCCTCGAGGCCGCGACGCCGTATCCGAGCGGCGTCGTCGGATTGCACTACACCCGCCCGACATCCGCGTAGCTATGCATCCCTGATGACGGCGCACCAGGGAGAGCTACTCTTTCTGGTTGAGGATTTTATGACTACTGCATCGGCACCCGTCGGCAAAGACATCAACCTGCGCTCGGCGGTTCCCACCTTTCTTGCCTCCGATGTCGCGCGCACGGTGGAGTGGTACGAGGAAAATCTCGGGTTTCAGCTAGGCGGCCATTTTCCGAACGAAGCGCCATATGCGTACGCGAGCATCGTGCGCGGGTCCGTCGAGATCATGCTGCTGTCGCTGGCTGATTTCCGGAAGCCCGATGTCCGGCGACCGAACGGATCATGGGAAGCCTACATTCGGATGGACGGTGTGCATGTGCTGTACGAGACCGTCACTGGAAAGCCGTTCGTGCAGATGGCGCTCAAGCAGCAGCCGTACAACGACTGGGAGTTCGAGGTGCGGGACCCCAACGGCTACGTGCTGGTCTTTGGCGGCAGCTACTAGCGTTCGATGTCAGACGAGGCGCTTCCCAGGTTCGACCGCGCCGTAAAGTCGTACTACGACAACGCTCCAGAAGAAACCCGGCTGTCGACCGGGACTTCGCGCCTCGAGCAAGCCCGAACCCGGGAGCTGATCCTCCGGCATGTCCCGGCGCCGCCAGCCAAAGTATTGGATGTGGGCGGTGCCTCGGGCACGTACGCGTTCTGGCTCGCTGAGCTCGGCTACGAGGTGAGTCTCGTCGACGCGGTTCCACGACTGGTCAATGTCGCACGCGCGCGAAACGAGCAGGCTGCTCGAAAGCTCATCGCGTGCATAGTGGGCGACGCGCGCGTACTGGCGAACGCCGACGCCTCAATCGATGTCGTGCTACTTCTCGGACCGCTGTACCACCTTGTCGAGCGCGACGATCGGCTCGCCGCGCTTCGCGAAACGGCGCGGGTGTTACGACCCGGCGGTCTGTTGCTCGCCGCGGCAATCTCTCGCTGGGCGTCGACACTCGACGGGCTGAGTCGCGAGCTTCTGCGCGACGAAGAATTCGCTCGCATCATGGAGCGGGATCTTCGGGATGGTCAGCACCGGAATCCCACCGGTAAGCTGGATTATTTCACCACTGCGTATTTCCACCGACCGGACGATTTGCGCGACGAAGTCGCTGGCTCGGGCCTCGATGTCGAGGCACTTTACGGGATTGAGGGGCCGGGCTGGATGTTTCCGGATTTCGACCCTCGCTGGAACGACGATGCAAGACGCGAAATACTGTTGCAGGTCGCGCGGAAGCTCGAGTCGGAACAAAACGTGATCGGGTGCAGCGCACACCTGCTGGTTGTCGGACGAAAAGGGAGAAGATCTTAGGATGGTTCAGGTTAGGTACATCGTCGACAACGTCGACGCGGCAATCGAGTTCTACGTCAAGCTGTTGGGATTCCATCTCGACATGCACCCTGCTCCGCCTTTCGCGATGCTCTCGCTTGGCGAGCTGCGACTGGTGCTGAGCGCGCCGAATCCGTCCGGCGGTGGCGGACAGCCGATGGCGGACGGCACCCAGCAAAAGCCGGGTGGCTGGAACCGGTTTGCGATTCAGGTTGACGATCTCGCTGCAACGGTCGGAAAGCTCCGGCAAGGCGGCGCGACATTCCGGAGCGACATCGTGACCGGCGTCGGCGGCAAGCAAATCATCGTTGAGGATCCATCGGGCAATCCCGTCGAGATCTTCGAGCCGACGCGACCCGAAGCGCGTCTCAACGCGAAGTGAAGGGCGAGCGGTTTGCGACAGCCCTGCTTTCAGTGTTGGCGCCCCCGTTCCTTGGCTACGCCGCGCTTCTGGTTGGCTCCTATGCAGCCTGGGCGCTGGTCCGCGTCGGGCAGCAGCCGCTCGCGGTCGCGCTCTTTGTGTTGGCACTTTTCCCCGGCAGCTTCCGGCTGTTTCTATCCGCGCTGGGGATGGGCCTTACCACCGAGAAGGGGCGTTTCACACAGTTCGCGATTGCATTCGCCATGTACGCAGGACTTTTTGGCGGCAGCGCCTGGGTGCTCTGGTTTCACGGAGATCCGGCGCGGATAGTTCCCTGGTGATTTCGACGGCACCGACGAGCATTCCCATTCACTCATGAGCGAATCGAGCAAACCTTCTCCGACCGGATCGGCCGATGATCGGCTCGGGATGAACGAGCTGATCTCACGCCGCGATTTCGTGAACGGAGTCCTGCTCACGGGCGCAGGCCTCATGCTCAACAACGGCAGACCGGAGCAGCAGTCGCCCGCCGACGCGTTCGACGGTTACGGCGGGGTCGGCGACTACCGTCATTCAAACGGAAATACCTGGGACGTCGTGAACGCCGGCCACGCGATGCGCGACGGCAAGTTCGAAAGCCTCGTCGCCAACGCCATCGACATCGGCGAGACATACGATCTCGTCGCCGTCGGTGGCGGAATCTCGGGACTCGCCGCCGCGATTTTCTTCCAGAAATACAAAGATGGACGCGCGCTCGTCATCGACAATCACGCCATCTTCGGCGGCGAAGCGAAGCGCAACGAGTTCCTCGTCGACGGACAACGTCTCACGGCGCACCAGGGCTCAGCGATCTTCCTCGTCCCGGGAAAAGGCGGCTACACCGATCGATTCTACGACATGATCGGAATGGACCGCCGCGCGTTCAGCTATCAGACCTGGCGTGGACCGTCGCCCGAGATTCCGGTCAGTCACTCGCCCTACGATGTCGCCGATCAAAAACACTACGGCTTCTACTTCACGTCTCAATTCACTGGCCAGCCCGGCAAGTGGGTGATGGATCCGTGGGGACGACGCCTGGAGGGCGCGCCAATCAGTGAGGCGGAGAAAACCGAGCTCCTGCGCTGGGGAACGAACCGCGTCCCGTTCGCGGGACCGAAGACCGAAGGCGACGAGATCTCGCGCCAGCTCGACTCCATGACGCTCGAAGATCACCTGATGGCGCGCTACAACATCAGCCGCGAGACAGTGCGAAAGTTTCTGTCGCCGACCGAAGGCGGCGGCTACGGCCTCGGTCCCGACGCCCTGTCGGCGTACTGCAACTACGCGATCGAGAATCAATTTCCCGAGGACGGGGACGATTCCCTCGGCGACCAGATGTTCCCGGATGGCAACACCGGGTTTGCGCGGCTGATGGTGAAGAAGCTCATTCCCGATGCGATCGCGGGACAAAGTACCGTCGATGCAGTCTGGCAAAATCGTGTCAACTTCCGCGCCCTCGATCGCGCGGGCCAGGCGACGCGCATTCGGCTCAAGTCGACGGTCGTCCGAGTTGAGCATGCCGGAAATCCGGCGACAGCGCCACACGTCGTCGTCACCTACCTCAAGGGCGGCCGACTCTACAAAGTCAAAGCGCGTTCCGTTGTCATGGCCAACGGCAGCTGGACAACGAAGCACATTGTCCACGATTTGCCGGTGGCGCACCGCGAAGCATACGCGCAGTTCTATCGGTCGCCGTGCCTGATGGCCAATGTCGCAGTGCGGAACTGGCGGTTTCTCTACAAGATGGGTCTCTCCGGTTGCCGCTGGTTCGGCGGCCTCGGCGATTATTTCAACGTCAAGAAGGCGGCACTCATTGGCAGCGAGCCGCGCACCATCGATCCCGATTCGCCGACGGTACTCACCATCAAGGTCTTGTTCGCTCAGCCGGGATTACCGATAGGTGAGCAGGGCGCCCGGGGCCGCGCGAAGCTGCTCGGCACTTCGTTCGCGCAATATGAAAAAGCGTTCCGTGAGCAGATGGCCGACATGTTCGCGCCGGGAGGATTCGATCCGCGCCGAGACATTGCCGGAATAATCTTCAATCGGTGGGGACACGCTTACGTGAATCCTCAGCCCGGATTTTTCTTCGGCCTCAACGGTAAACCCGCACCGCGAGATATTCTGCGAGGCAGACCACACGGACGGATCGCGTTCGCGAATACTGATCTCGCCGGCGCGAGCGATCATCGAAACTCGATCCGTGAAGCGGATCGGGCGGTGCAACAGCTCCTGGGCGCATCGTAGTGGCCGACGTCACGCAGCCGATTCGGGTGGGATTGATCGGCTTCGGTTTCGTCACGAAGACGTTTCACGTTCCGCTCTTGCGCGGAACGCCGGGCTATGAGATTTCGGCGATCTCCTCGAGTCATCCCCGAGACGTTTTGGCGATGCTTCCCGACGTCGAAGTTGTCAGCTCCGCTGAAAAGCTCGCTACACATCCCGATCTCGACCTCGTCGTCGTCGCCAGCCCCAACGACAGCCATGCGCGGCTCGCCGAGCTGGCGATGCGGAGCGGTCACAACACCGTCGTCGAAAAGCCGTTCACCATCACCGTAAAGGAAGCGAGATATCTTGCCGCGGTAGCAGAGGAGAATCACGCGCTGTTGTCGGTGTTTCACAATCGTCGCTGGGACAGCGATTTTCTAACGATTCGCGCCGCGCTCGAGCGAAAGCTGCTCGGCAGGCTGGTGCGATTTGAATCGCGGATCGATCGATACCGCCCGGATGTGCGCGACCGCTGGCGCGAGCGGCCCGGACCCGGTTCAGGATTGCTCTACGATCTCGGGCCGCATCTCATCGATCAGGCGCTGCTGCTGTTCGGGATCCCGGACGACGTCGAGGCGACTGTCGCGGAGCAACGCAGCGGCGCAACGACCGACGATTTCTTTCACTTCATTCTGCGCTACGGCGAGATGATCGCGACGCTCGAGGCGGGCTCGCTCGTCTCGGGCGGCACGCCTCGATTCGCGGTGCACGGAGATCGCGCCAGTATGGTCAAGCAAAAGCCGGACATCCAGGAAGATCAGCTCCGCGCGGGAATGCTTCCAGGTGCAGCCAATTGGGGCCGTGATCGAGATGATGCTGTGTTATACATCGGCCAGGGGGCCATAACTCAAACCGTTCCGCCGACACCCGGCGACCAACGCGGATTCTATGTCGCCCTCGCTGAAGCGATGCGCGGTACGGAACCCAATCCTGTTACCGCGCAACAAGGCGCCACGGTGATGGCGATCATCGAAGCCGCGATCGTCTCTCATCGAGAGGGACGCCGCGTGGTGCCGGCGATCTCCGCTGCCGAGCGCGCCGCCTGGCCGAGCTAGCTCAGGTCGGCTGCGCCACCTTCTCGTCGAGCGGCGCGCGCACTTCGATTCCCAGACCGTCCGGCCCGACGCACATGAAGTAAATATTCGGCCCGCCCCGACTGAGGTCGGTCTTGATGGTCACGCCCGCTTTTTTGAGCTGCCCATTGATGCGCCGCACATCGGCTTCCTTCTCCAGAATGAAGCCGATGTGAAAATCCGGCGGGTACACCGGCGGCGGCGAGCCGAACAGGTTGCTCACGCCGAGCGACAGGCCGTTCTCGTCCTCCAGCATCGCTAGCTCTTCGCGACGCTGGAAAATGCAGCGCATGCCGAAGTTGCTCTCGAAGAATTCCCGCGCCGCCGAGACGTTTGAGACCTGCAGGTCGATGTGATTGAGCTTCATCTACCGCGTGAACAGCTGTGAGTTGTGGAGCGTCCCGGTGTACGGCCGCATCCACACCATGCCGTTCCACGCGTGCTTCAGGTATGCGTTGACCAGCGCCATTTCCGCCGGGGTGTACTGGCTGCGGTGACACGCGAACTCCGCAACACCGGCCTTCAGATCGCGGTCCTCGAAAGGCACGCGCACCGTCAGCAGCCCTTCGGTCATTCCATTGACGGTGGGATTCGCGCGCGGCGCCGTGCGCAGCCGCTCGGTCGGAAGCGAGGCGTAGAGCAGGTCGATGTTCGCGTAGCGCGAATCGGCCTGGATCACCTGGCTCGTCACGTCGCCGACAAGACGATGGTCGGGATGTCCGGTGCCGCCCTCGGGACCAAAGGTGATGATCGCGACCGGCTTCACCGAGTCGATGATCGCCTTCAGATCCGTGCGCAGCTTACCCAGTACGTCAAAGGACGCGAGCCCACCGTCGGGCAGGCCGAGCAAGTGGAGCTTGTCCACGCCCAGCGCGTTCGCCGCGCAGGTCGCCTCCTTCATGCGCACGGCAGCGAGCTGCGGCCCGGCAGGAATGTGCGCGTAATCGCGGATGCCTTTCGCGCCGTCGGTAGCTACGACGAGATGGGTCTCGCGTCCCTCTCGATTGAGACGCGAAAGGAGTGGCCCTATGACGCGCTCGTCATCGGGATGGGCAAATACGGCGAGGATTGGTCCTTTCGTCTGAGCGGGCGCCACGTGGGGGACCGCCGTGGCCAATGCCAGGGCGATGAGGGCAGATGTGTGTGTTCGCATGCTATACATTGTAACCCGAACCCCGTGTGCGCGAGACCGCAGCCCCAAGGGATTCCCCCCAATGATCTCACCATATAATGCTGCGGCAGCGATCTGGCTGATCTGGGTGGTTGGTTGGTGGCTCGGCGCGCTAAGGACAGCGAAGAGCGTCAGCCGCGAGTCCCCCGGATCTCAGCTCAGTTACACGATCTTCAACTGGATTGGCGCGGCCCTCCTCTTCTTCACCCCGATCCGCGGCGGAATTTTCCCCCGAGCGCTGTACCCTCCGTCCCAACTCGTCGCATGGATCGGAGTCATCCTCGTCGCGGTCGGGCTCGCGTACTCCGTCTGGGCACGCCTTCACCTCGGGCGATTGTGGAGCGCGGTGGTGACCGTGAAGGCGGAACATCGCATCGTGAAGACTGGTCCCTATACGATCACGCGTCATCCGATCTACACGGGAATGTTGCTGGCGGTGGTTGGAACCGTCGTCGCTCGCGATACGTTCGGCGCGTTGCTCGGCGGCGCGTTGATCGCGACCGGCCTGGTGCTCAAAGTGCGACGGGAGGAGCGGATGCTCCTCGACCACTTCGGTGCCGACTATCAGGCTTATCAGCAGGAAGTGCCGCGACTCGTGCCGCGTCCGTGGCACCGCCGTACGGAGAACGTCTAGCGGCGCTTCGGCGAGCGCTTCAGCAGCTCGCGCATTCGCTGCAGCTCCTTCTCCGAAAGTCGTTTGTGCTCGACCAGGTGTGCGAGAAGCTTGATCGGCGAGCCGCCGTAGATCTTGTTCAAGACCCTGCCGAGCGCGGACTCTCCCGCAGTCTCGGCGTCCACAATCGGAAAGTAGATGTGGGTCTTCCCTTCACCGCGGCGGTGCGAGACGTAGCCCTTCAGCTCGAGGGTGCGAATCATCGTCGAGACGCTGGTGTAGGCGAGATCGGGATCGACGCGGTCGCGCACTTCGGTGACGGTCGCTTCGCCCTTCTCCCAGAGGACGCTCATGATGTCGAGCTCGCGCCGGGTGAGCTGTGGAGGCTTCAACGGTGCTCCGGGCTTGCCGACGGCGACGTTGTCGGATGATGGTGGGACGGAAGACCACTTACCGGATGTGGCATGAATGCGACCAGAGTGAGCAGCGCGATTGCAAGCGCGGGCACGACCAACCGCTGTACTCGACTGAGTCGCTGTGGTGCGACCAGCTGGGTCAATCGACGCTCCAGCATGCCGGCGCCGAGAAACGCCGGCTGGAGGTGTGGCGCACGACTGCCGGCTTCAGCCACTCTGAGGAGCAGCTCTCCGTAAGTTTGCGCGTCGCCGAGGGCGTTGATGACCCGGGCATCGCAGTCCATTTCGACGGCGAGAGACAGGCGGCGCAGCTGCCACCAGAGCGCGAGATTCCACGGGGCGAGCACGAGTGGTAGTGATGCGACGAAGAGCAGCAGTCCATCGTGGGCGCGGCGGTGCTCGTTCTCATGACGCAGAACATATTGCCGCTGCAATTGCGGGAGGTCCAGCGCCCAGCGCGGCAGCAGCACCCGAGCGCGCAGCAATCCAACTGTAGCGGGTCCCACTTCGTCGGTGACGACGACGGGAATTCCATCCACGATCGCGGCGCTGCCGGCACCATCGCGACTACGTGACGACGCGATGACCTGCCAGACTCGCCACGCATTTACGAGCGCCCAGGCAATGAGGATCGCAGAGAGCGATAGCCAGATTCGGTTGATGACGTCGCTGTACGAATCGGTCTGCGCCCACCAGCGCAGATCGATGAGCGGGAAGGCGGGGTGGGCAGTGGCGGGGCTGGATTGCGATTGCCCGACGAGCGACCAGCTGTGGTGCGTGCGGTAGTAGCCGGGGATGAACATCGACAAGCCGATGAAGGCGAGCCAGAGCCAGCGCCGCATCGCGAGGGCGGGCATCGCGCGCTCGACGAGAAGGGCGACGACGCCGAGGCAGAGGCCGACGAGGTTGACGTAGAGGATGCAGAGCACTCGTCAGCCTACGGTGGGTTGGTGATCGGGGTTTCGCAGGGGAACTGCAAAGGAAGACTACCGGCGGGAGGCCGTCGGCCACACGGCGGGCGGCCACGCGCTACACAACTCGGTTGCTTGAGCGCGCGGCCTCGGGCCGGCTCGCCCACGGCCTCCCGCCGGTAGTCTTCCTTTGTAGTTCACGGAATTCGCCCGGATCATTGAAACTATAAACTTAGTTATCCCGTATGTCGCGCAATAGATCATCTCCTTAACCGAGACAAGGCCCGATGGTTACAGCCGGAATTGAAATCGACCAACAGAATGCCGCCAGGATCGCGGGGTGGGCGGGACTACTTTCTCTCCCTTTTGTGCTGCTCCCCAACTTCGGGGTGATAGAGCGCTTCATCATTCGAGGGGACGCGGTGCAGTCGGCTCGAAACATCGTCGCGCACCAACTGCTCTTCCGTCTCAGCATCGCGTCAGAGCTGCTGTACGCCGCCGGCCTGTTGATGGTGATCGCCGGCTACTACGTCATTCTTGCGCCCATCGGGCGCAACTTGGCGCTCATCGCCGCGACCTGGCGCCTCATCTACGGCCTGATGTGGATCGCCATTCCACTCGGCCTGTTCGAGGCATTGCGGCTGCTCCACGGAACGCCGTACCTCCAGGTGATTGGAAACGACCAGCTGCAGGCGATGGCGAGGCTCGCCACCGCCGCGGGTGGAGATCAGTACTACCTCGGCTTGCTCTTCTGGTCACTATCGGCGACCGCCAGCGGCTGGCTATGGGTCAAGTCGCGGTTCATCCCTCGCGGGCTCGCCTGGTTCGGCGTCATCGCAGCCGCCTGGTGCGTGCTCTGCACGATCATCTACATCAGCGTGCCCGACTTCGCGCACGTCGTGAATCTCTGGTGGTTCGATACGCCGCTGGCGCTGTTCGAGATCGCGCTCAGCATGTGGCTCATCGCGAAAGGCTTGCCCGGGTCAAGAGAAGAGTACCGGCCGGTGAGAGCTTAACTGCAAAAGAAGACTACCGGCGGGCGGCGGAGGGCGGGCCGGC
>DATFGW010000019.1:0-15125 GCA_035249045.1 Gemmatimonadaceae bacterium
AAGCCGACCCAGCATTCCGTGCGCGAGCTGATGGAGATCGGAATCCAGCCCGACATCCTGATATGCAGAACCGAGCGCGCGCTGTCGGAGGAAGTAAAGCGCAAGATTGCGCTGTTCTGCAACGTAGAATTCGGTGCGGTGATCGAGAGCAGGGATGTGCCGACGATCTACCAGATCCCTTTGCTCTTCCACGAGCAGGGATTGGACGAGCGCGCGATGCACAAGCTCCAGCTGCTGGGCCGCCGCGCGCCCGATCTGTCCAAGTGGCGCGCAATCGTTGAGCGGGTGCTACACCCCCACGGTCGGGTGAAGATCGCGGTGATCGGCAAATACACCGGCCTGGTCGACAGCTACAAGAGCGTGCAGGAGGCTCTGATCCACGGTGGCATCGCCAACGATGTCGGCGTCGAAGTCCACTGGCTGGCGAGCGACATGTTCACCAGCCGCGAAAAAACGCGTGAGCTGCTCGCCGACTATCACGGGATGCTGGTCCCCGGCGGATTCGGCGTTCGCGGAGTAGAGGGAATGCTCGAGGCAATCCGCTATGCGCGGGAATCAGGCCTTCCGTTCTTCGGCATTTGTCTCGGCATGCAGACCGCGATCATCGAGTTCGCGCGCAACGTGATGGGGATGGCGGACAGTCATTCCAGCGAATTCGCGCCCGAGTGCGGCAACGCCGTGATCTCGCTCATGGAAGACCAGCAGCACGTCACCGACATGGGCGGCACCATGAGACTCGGCGCGTACCCGTGCAAGCTCGGTCCCGGAACTCTGGCGGCGCAGATCTACGGCGTCCCGCAAGTCAGCGAGCGGCACCGCCATCGCTACGAGGTCAACAACAAATATCGCGACCAGTTCATCGAGCACGGGCTCAATCTCTGCGGTCTGTCGCCCGATGGCTCTCTCGTCGAGATGATCGAGCTGCAAACGCATCCGTGGTACATCGGATGTCAGTTCCACCCGGAGCTGCAGTCGCGCCCCACGAGACCGCATCCCCTGTTCGCAAGCTTCATCGGCGCCGCTGTTCAGGCGAAGGCTCCGAGCAGGAGCACGCGCAAGCGCGCTCCGATGGAAGCGGCAGAATAGCGTGGCCGAATTCTTCCCGGCCGATAAACTCTTCCTGATCGCGGGCCCATGTGTACTAGAGAGCGATGAGCTGAACCTGCGCGTCGGTGAAACGCTCGCGCGGCTTGCCGAAAAGATTCCCGGTGGAATCATCTACAAGGCGAGCTTCGACAAAGCCAACCGCTCGAATCGGAACGCAGCGCGGGGACCGGGCCTGAGTGCCGGTCTCGAAGCACTGGACCGGGTGCGGCGCGCCACTGGTCTGCCGGTTCTGACCGATGTCCACACTCCCGATCAGTGCGCACCCGCCGCGAGTGTCGTCGATGTCCTTCAGATCCCGGCGTTTCTCTGCCGTCAGACGGATCTGCTCGAGGCAGCGGGCGCGACGGGGAAGCCCGTCAACGTAAAGAAAGGCCAGTGGCTCCAGCCCGAGGGTATGCGCGGAGCGGTCCAGAAGATTCGCGGCGCCGGCAACACCGACGGCCGTTCGCGCGACCTCGCCGTCACCGAGCGCGGCACTTTTTTCGGTTATGGAGATCTGGTGGTCGACATGCGCTCATTCACGCGTCTGCGCGAAGCCTGCGGAACGCCGGTGATCTTCGACGCGACGCATAGCGTCCAGAAGCCCGGGCAGGGGCCAGAGGGCGCGAGTGGCGGCGCGCGTGAGTTCGTTCCGGTGTTGGCACTCTCTGCAATCGCCGCCGGTGCTCAGGGTCTATTCCTCGAGACCCATCCCGATCCCGACTGCGCACCAAGTGACGGCCCGAACATGCTGCCCCTTTCCGAGATGGGCGCACTTCTCGACCGCGCGGTCGACATCTGGCACCGCATCAACCAATGACCCGCAAGGACGTCGTGGAGCGTGGCCGCCGCGTTCTGCGCATGGAAACCGAAGCGCTCGCCGAGGCCGAGCGGCGGGTTGGCGACGATTTCGCGCGTGCGGTCGAAATCATCGCTCGTTCCGACGGCCGCGTAATCGTATCCGGCGTGGGAAAGTCGGGCTTGATTGGACGCAAGATTGCCGCGACCCTCACCTCCACCGGCACTCCCGCAAACTTTTTACATCCGGCGGACAGTGTTCACGGGGACCTTGGCATCGTCGGAGAATCCGACGTCGCGATTCTGATCTCCAAGAGCGGAGAGTCGTCCGAGGTGCTTGGCCTTCTCGACCATTTGAAGCGTCTCGGGGTATGCACAATTGCGCTGACCAGCAATGCGAAGTCGTCGCTGGCGCGACACAGCGACGTGACCCTTGACGCATGGGTGAAGGAGGAAGCTTGCCCCCACGATCTCGCTCCGACTACCAGCACCACCGTGGCGCTTGCCCTTGGCGACGCTCTCGCCATCGCGCTGCTCGAGGAGAAAGGCTTTGACGCTGACGATTTCGCCAGGCTTCACCCGGGCGGCTCGATCGGCAAGAGACTGCTCACCCGGGTGTCCGACGTGATGGTGACTGACAACCTGCCGATCTTGCCCGAAACGGCGACAATGCGCGAGGCGGTGGTGCAGCTCGCCGAGCGCCGCGGCATCGCCATCGTCACGACGAGGAACGGCGGGATCGCCGGCGTCATTACCACCGGTGACCTGTCGCGATTGATGGAACACGAGGAGAATGTCTTTCCGATTCCGGTCTCCCAGGTGATGAATAGCAAGCCCAAGCTCGCGCGCGCCGACGAGCTCGGCAGCGCCGTGGTGTATCGGATGGAGAGCCACGGCATCATCGCGATGCCTGTGCTGGATTCAGACGATCGGATCGTTGGCGTCGTACATCTCCACGACCTGATGCGCGCCGGTGTCGTCTGATGCGGGCGATTCTACCGGCTCTACTCGGCTGCACAATATTGATCGCCTGCAGCTCCAAGAAGGAGCCCCCGGTCGCTGCGCATTCTCCGCTTGCCGATTCCGCCGACCAGGTGATGTTCAACGCATCGTTCATGTTGACGGACAAGGGACTTTCGCGCGCGCAAATGCAGGGCGACACCCTTTACTTCTTCGATGACAACACCCGGATCGAATCCGACAACCCGCACATAACGTTTTTCACGGCGACCGGTGCGAAGGACGCTGTGCTGACGGCGCGGCACGGCACTTCAAACACGCGCAGCAACAACATGATCGCGCGCGGTAACGTCGTTGTAGTTTCGGAAGACGGCCGCCGGCTGACCACCGAGGAGTTGATTTACAATCAGTTCAAGAACGAGATCTCGAGCGACAGCGCCTTCGTTCTGACGGAGCCCGATCGCCGACTGGAAGGAATCGGATTCCGCTCCGATCCCAACATGAAAAACATTCAGATTCTCAAGGGCGCGAGTGGAATTGCGAGAGGAGTCTCGACCGAGGGTCCGGCGCCCACGGGGCAGGGGCAGACCTTCCGGGCCAATCCGGGAGCTGCGCCGCCACGTCCGGCGAGACGCCCGGCACCCGCTGCCTCTTCAACAACGTCTTCCTCCACAACACCCGGCGGCCGGTGAAAATCCTCGGAATGCTGATTGCGGCGGTGATGATCGTCGCGACGCGCCCGATTGGAGCGCAGGACATCCCACGCAGCTGCGACCTGGAACTGCCACCTGGTACAGCGACCACTGCCAATGTTCGCACATCCGCCAATGGGCAAAGAATTGTGTATCTCGGACGCGGCGTGCTCGCCCGCTGCATTGGCCAGGGAAACAACCTGACCGCGGACAGCGCCGAATACTACGAGTCCGAAGCCCGCCTTTACCTGGTCGGCCACGTTCACTACACCGAGCCGCGCGTCACCGTCGATGCCCAGACGATGACCTACTACCAGAACGACAATCACCTTCACGCCGAAGGCAACGTCGTCGGGGTCATGCAGAACGGGAGCGTCTTTCGCGGCCCGAGCGCCGACTACTATCGCGCCACCGTTGATCGTCCGCTCGCGCGGATGTACGGACCTGGCCGTCCGAACGTCACCCTCGTGCAAAAAGACACCACCGGTCGCGGCAGGCCCCCGGACACCGCCCACGTCGTCGCCAATCAGATCAACATGATCGGTGACAGCCTCGTCTTCGCCGCCGGCCGCGTCCAGATCACGAGGCCGGACCTCACCGCTTCGGGCGACTCCGCGTTCATGGACAGCGGGACGGAATTCGCGCGGCTGATGCGACAGCCCCTGGTTCAGGGTAAAGGCAATCGGCCTTTCACTTTGACCGGGGAAGTGATCGACCTCTACTCCCACAATCGACAGCTCGAACGGGTTGTCGCGACGCCGAAGGGACACGCTCTGAGTCAGGATCTGGAGCTGGTAGCCGACTCCATCGACCTGCGGGTCCAAAACAACCAGCTGCAGCGCGCGATTGCGTGGGGTCCGACCCGCGCCCACGCCGTTTCACCGGATCGCGAGATCGTCGCAGACTCCATCGACGCCATCATGCCTGGACAGCGCGTCCGCGAGGTCCGGGCATTGCGTAATGCGTACGCCGAAAGCACCCCGGATTCGGGGGTCATCTCGACCCAGCGAGACTGGATGCGCGGCGACACCATCATCGCGCGCTTCGACACTCTTCCAACCGGCGACACGACAGAGAAGCCGAAAATCCGTCAGATCGTCGCCGAGGGCCACGCCAGATCGTTCTACCAGATGAAGAGCTCGAAAGGACCCCCGAACGAGCCTACCGTCAACTACGTCCGCGGGCGCGTCATCGACATCGCCTTCGAGGATCGAAAGGTCGCCACCGTTACGGTGTCGGAGCAGGCAGCCGGCGTCCTGATCGAGCCCGCCGAGGCGTCCGCCTCGCCATCTGGGCCTGGGACCACCCCTCCCTCCACAGGACCTCGACCGCGAGCCACGGCCTCACCGGCCAAGTCGACGCCGACGACCACTCCGCCGCCGGCTACCAAATCTCCTGCGGGAACCAAGCCGCCCCCCGGGGCTCGATGACGGCACCCGACGGCCTACCTGACAGCGTCCGAGCCCTATTGGGCGGGGCTTCGCCGACCGAGGAGCTCGATGGCTTCGCCGTCCACGCGATCGTCCGCGCCGCGGACGACGCCGGTGTCGCGCGCCTTCGTGACGTAGCCACCAATTATCGCGAAGACTACCTCCGCGGTCTTCGCCTCAAGGGTCGCGATGCCGAGCGCGAGGCAGGGCGGCTCGGTCAGGATGAAGTCCGGAATTACCTCACGACTTCGATCCTCCCGCGGCTCGCCGAGCGGCGTGTGATCCTTCCCCTCGACGGCGACCTGAATCGTGATACGGCGATCGTGCAGGTGTCGCCGGTGCTCTGGAAGGACATCGCGCCACACCGCGCCGAATTCGCCGAAGCGATGCGCGAAACAGGCGAACACTCGCGCCTGGCGCTCTCCACTCCGCCGCGACCGGCACTCGTCAGCGGCAGCATGCTCGACGCCGAAGGTCTGACCAAGATCTACCGCGGCAGGAAAGTGGTTAACAACGTCGCCGTGCACCTTCAACAGGGCGAAATCGTCGGCCTTCTGGGGCCGAATGGAGCCGGCAAGACCACCACTTTCTACATGATCGTCGGCCTCATTCAGCCACTTTCCGGCCGAATTCTGCTCGAGGGAGAAGACATCACCAAACTCCCGATGTACGAGCGGGCCCGCCGCGGGATTGGTTATCTTTCACAGGAGCCTTCGATCTTCAGAAAGCTCTCGGTCGAAGACAACATCCTGGCGATTCTCGAGACCCTGCCGCTCTCGTCCGCCGAGCGCATGGAGCGCCTTGAGAAGCTCCTCGACGAGCTGAGCATCAAGCGGCTGCGCAAAAGCAAAGCGTACGCGCTGTCGGGAGGCGAGCGGCGCCGCCTCGAGATCACCAGGGCGCTTGTCACCGACCCGAAGTTCATGATGCTCGACGAGCCATTTGCGGGAGTAGACCCAATCGCAGTCCACGACATCCAGACAATCGTCGCTGGCCTCAGGCACCGTGGAATCGGTGTTCTCATCAGCGATCACAACGTTGAGCAGACGCTCGACATTGTAGACCGTGCATACATTATGTTCGATGGACAGGTGAACGTCTCGGGAACGGTCCGGGACCTGGTTTTCGACGACACGGTGGCAGATATCTATCTTGGTCCGACACTCACAGCCCGGCTCCGCGATCGCTTCTCGCGCGGAAAAGAGGTAGCAGGCTCTTGAAGCCCGGCCTCAATCAATCGACCCAGCTCCGCCAGGAGCTCAAGATCAATCCACGCCTCTATCAGGCGATGGATCTCCTCTACATGCCCCTGCTCGATCTGCAGCAGCATCTCAAGCAGGAGCTGCTGAACAATCCTTTCCTGGACCTCGTCGAAGCCGAGGAGGAGGAGGAGGAGGAGCAGGAGGCAGAAGAGACCGAGCAGACCCAGGCCGCAACTGAGGAGGAGCGCGCCGGAGAGATCGACTGGGAAGAGATTCTGCTGGATGGCTTCGACACCGCCGGCGGCCGCCGCGAGGAGCACGAAGAGCGCGAGTACTTCGAGCCGGTCACCGTCGCGACCCGCGATCTCAGCGACCATCTGCGTGACCAGGTGAGTTTGCTCGAGTTGTCCCCGCGCCAGATGCTGCTCGCCGACGAGTTCATAGGAAACATCAACGACGACGGCTATCTGGCGTGCGGAGTTGAAGATATCGTCCGCGCTCTCAACGACGTGGTGAGAAAGACCGCCGAGGAAGCCGACCGCGACATCGACGATCTTCCGCTGTACACAGTGGAGGAAGGCCAGAAGATGCTCGCCACCGTTCAGAGCCTCGACCCGCCGGGAGTTGGCGCTCAGAACCTTCGCGAATGTCTGCTCCTCCAGCTCCGCGAGTCAGGGCTCGAGCAGTCCGTTCCCTATCGGCTGGTGCGCGACTGCTTCGAGGAGCTGATTAACCATCGATGGAGCGAAATCTCCAAGCGCTTCGGGATCAGTGCCACCGACGTCCAGAAAGCCGCCGACGAGATCGCCAAGCTCGACCCGAAGCCCGGCCTCCAGTTCGGCTCCCGCGACGACAACTACATCATCCCCGATCTCATCGTCGAGAAGATCGACGACCGCTACCACGTCTTCCTGAACGACGCCAACCTGCCGCGCCTCAAGCTCAGTAGAGCCTACCAGGAGATCGCCCGCGACAAGAAGAAGTTCGACGGCGAGAACAAGGAGTTCATCTCCAACAAGCTGAATTCCGCGAACTGGATGATCCAGGCGATCGAGCAGCGCCGCCAGACCATGCTCAAGGTCATGAACTACATCGTCGAGCGGCAGCGGGACTTTTTTGAGAAGGGAATCCAGCACCTAAAGCCGCTCACCCTTCGCGAAGTTGCCGAAGTCATCAACATGCACGAGTCGACGGTGAGCCGCGTCACCAACGAGAAGTTCGTGCAGACCCCGCGCGGCGTGTTGCCACTCAAGTTCTTCTTCTCCTCCGGGCTGGCGACGTCTGACGGCGAAGACGTGTCGGCCCGCGGCATCAAGGCCCAGCTCCAGAAGCTCGTCCAGGAAGAGGATCCCAAGCACCCGCTCACCGACCAGGCGATCGTCAACATCCTGCGCGAGAGTGGGGTTCAGATCGCGCGGCGAACCGTCGCCAAGTACCGCGATCAGTTAGGCGTGCTTTCAGCCCGGATGCGCAAGCGCGTATGACCTCGGCTTCGCAGGTTGACGCGGCGCAACGCTTCCAGAGCGGCAGTCCGCTTCAGCCCGCGACGAGCCGCCCCGACGTCAGCGTGCTGGTCCCGGCAAAAGACGAGGCGGAGAACTTGCCGCTGTTCATGGAGCAGGCGCGCGAAGCGTTCGCGGCGAGCTCCCGCCAATACGAGGTCATAATCGTCGACGACGGCTCGGTGGACGATTCATGGGCCGTGCTCCAGAGATTGGCCGCCGAGTATGCGTTTCTCAAACCGGTGCGCCACGGCGCGCGCCGCGGCATCGCTGATGCGCTGCGCACCGGTTACCTCCACTCGCGTGGCGACGTCCTCGTCTTTTATCCGGCCGACCTCCAATACAAACCGGAAGACATCCCGCGTCTCGTCGACCCCATCCTGGACGGCAAGTCGGACATCGTCACCGGCTACAAGGAAGGCCGCAAGTACGAGAAGGCGTTCGTCTCGAACATCTACAACGGTCTCAGTCGCTCGCTATTCAAGGTGAACGTCCGCGATCTGAATTCAGTGAAAGCGTATCGGCGGGAAGTGATGGACAGCCTGCCCAACCGCCCCGACTGGCACCGCTATATGGTGGTGATGGCCGCGGCCCAGGGCTTTTCGGTCTCGGAGGTGCCAGTGCCGCTACATCCGAGGAACGCGGGGAAATCCAAATTCGGAATCGGACGGATCCCGGTCGGCGTGCTCGACATGCTCGCTGTCTGGTTCGAGCTTCGTTTCGCGCGAAAGCCGTTGCTCTTGTTTGGGTTGCTCGGCGCTGTGTTGTTCATTATCGGCGTGATCGTCGGCATCATCGCGATCCTGTGGCGGGTCATCGGTGGCGTGGGCTTCCGTCCGCTGGTCAATCTGGTCGAAACCTGCGTCATCGTCGGCAGCATCTTCTTCGCGACCGGACTTCTCGGAGAGATGATCGCCGCCCAGCGCGCCGAATTGACCCAGCTGCGCTCCCAGCTGGACGAGCTGTCACGGGAGCGTGACACGACCAGCGGAACCTGATCGCGTGAACGTCTTGTTCCTCACGCACTCCTTCCCCCGGTCGGAGGGCGACGCGGCGGGATCATTCATCTTGCGCCTGGCAGTCGCGTTGCGTGGCGAGGGCGTCAGCGTCCGGGTCGTCGCGCCGGCAGCACCGGGTCTGTCGTCATCGGAAGAGATCGAGGGCATCACCGTCGATCGGTTTCGCTACGCGCCGCGCCGGTACGAGCGCCTCGCCTACACCGGCAACATGGCGAGCGATGTTGCCACTTCGTGGACGGCCAAGCTTGCCCTGGTCGGTTTCCTCGGCTCCGATTTTGTGCATGCGGTGCGCGCCCGACGCAACTTCGAGCCAGAGGTAGTGCACGCGCACTGGTGGTTCCCCAATGGAGTCGTCGGCACCTGGGTCGGTGGCCTCGCGCACGTTCCACTCGTTACTACCCTCCACGGGACGGATGTCCGGCTCGCCCGAACGGTCGGAGTCGCAAAGCCACTGTTCGCCCACGTGCTCAAGCATTCGGCGGCGGTGACGACTGTGTCGCGCTGGCTCAGGGACGAAACGGAAGCTCTCGCTCCCGGTGTGCGCCCGGAAGTCGCGCCGATGCCGGTCGCAACAGATTTGTTCGAGCCTTCCCAGCGGCGGGACGATCGCACCCTCCTTTTCGTTGGCAGACTCAATCAGCAGAAAGGATTGCACCACCTCCTGCATGCGATGGCGGCAATGAAGACTCGCGCCGAGCTCGACGTCGTCGGCGACGGCCCCGACCGGGAGGAGCTCAAGGCGTTGGCCGGGCAGCTCGGCATCGCGTCCCGGGTGCGCTGGTCGGGACAGCTGACCCAGTCAGGGCTCGCGCCATTGTACCAGCGCGCCGCAGCCGTCGTTTTGCCGTCGGTCGATGAAGGACTGGGACTCGTCGCCGTCGAGGCGCTCCTTTGCGAGACACCTGTGATTGCGTTCGATTCGGGTGGACTTCGCGACGTGATTCAGCACGAGAAAACGGGCTTGCTGGTGAAGCCCGGCGACAAGGACGCGCTCGCGCGGGCACTCGACGAGCTATTCACGCGGGACGGTCGCGGCAGCGATCTGGGCAAGGCAGGCAGGCTCTACGCGCTCTCGACCTTCGCGCCGGAATCTGCAGCCCGTCGATACGCAGAGATCTACCGACAGGTACTTGCCCGTAACGCGTCGTAACCTCTTCAGGGTCGCGCAGTGGATCTTCGCTGCCGCGGTGTTGTTTTTCGCGGCGCGCTCCCTCGCGACACAGTGGGGAAGCTTCGAGTCGCGATTCACCCACATTCAGTTCGGGTGGCGGTCGATCTCCCTCGCGACGCTCGTCGTACTCGTTACCTACGCGCTACTCATCGAAGGGTGGCGGCGAATTCTGATGGCGTGGGACTCGACGCTGCCATTCAATGACGCCGCGCGCATCTGGTTCCTGTCCAACCTCGGCAAATACGTACCCGGTAACATCTGGTCGCTGACCGCGATGGGCGTGATGGCGCGACGGCGGGGTTTGTCCGCGCTTGCTGCCGCTGGATCCTCGGTGCTGATGCAGACGGTCAGCCTCGCGACCGGAGCGGGGATCGTGATGGTGACCGGGGCAAAGTTGCTTGGCGAGCCGTTGCTTGTCGGCGCTGCGGCGGTGCTGTTAGTGGTGCTCCTGCTCCTGGCGCCGCGGTTTCTCCCACCGCTCGCCGGCTGGGCCGGAAAATTGATCGGCAGGGAGATCCTTCCGCCGACGATTCCACGTACCAGTGTGTGGACGGCGGCCGTTGCGAGCGCGCTCTCGTGGCTCTTTTACGGCGTCGCGTTCGAGCTATTCGTGCGAGGGCTGCTCGGCTCCGTGTCTGGCGAATTGTCCTCGTACATCGCAGTTTACACCGCCGCGTACCTCCTCGGCTTCATCTCACCAATCGCGCCCGCCGGTCTGGGCGTGAGAGAGCTGACACTCGCCGCATTCATGACCCAGCTCGGACTCGCCAACGAAGCCGACGCGGCGCTCGTCGCCATCGCCGCGCGACTTTGGCTCACCATCGTCGAGCTAGTGCCGAGTGGGTTGTATATTGCCGCGGGCACAACGAGAAAGTCCTTACCACACTGAGAGACATGGCCAGGCAGCGCGAGAGAACTCCCATTCGTACGACAGCTACACCTGCACCGACTCCCGCGGCGCTTCCGGCGCCGCGCTTCGCGTCCGGTTGGGCCGCGCTCGTGTACGCGGTCGCGACCCTGTCCCTCGCCTATCCCGCGCTCGCTGGGAAGTTCCTGGTCAATCCGCACAGCGATCAATACATCGCCGGGTTTGCCTTCAGGGATTTTGCCGCGGCAACTTTGCGTGCGACGGGACATTTCCCGCTTTGGAATCCCTATCTGTTCGGCGGCATGCCGTACATAGCGGCAATGCATGGGGACATTTTCTATCCGACGTTCCTGTTGCGGATGATTATGCCCACCGATGTCGCGATGACGTGGGGCTTCATCATTCACATCTTCCTCGCGGGCTTCTTCACCTACGTTTTCCTGCGCGGGCTCGGCTACGGGTTTTTTGGATCGCTGGTCGGCGGGCTCGCGTACATGATGAGTGGTCAGATCGCGTCGTCGGTTTCGCCCGGCCACGATGGGAAGCTCTTCGTCAGCGCTCTCTTTCCTCTCGGACTATGGATGCTCCATCGGGGCATCAGGGAAGGGAAGAACTGGAGCTGGGGCGCCTTTGCGCTAATAGTCGGACTGTGCGTGCTGAGTCCGCATCCTCAGCTCCTTCAATACATGCTGCTCACTTCGGGCGCCTACGCGCTCTTCCTCGCGTTCGCCACGCTCGAGGGTGGCCGCCTCGCGCGCGACGTCGCGATCCGTCGTCTCGGGGCAGCGTTCATTGCAGTGTTGATCGGATTGGCGATCGGGGCAGTGCAGTACCTTCCGGTGCGGGAGTACGTGAAATGGTCACCCCGCGCTGGCGGCCTCGCGGATTACGCCGCGGCGACCTCCTACGCGTGGCCGCCCGAGGAATTGCTCAACGCCTATCTGCCCCAGTTCTCCGGCATGCTCGACAATTACTGGGGACGCAATTTCATCCACCTCCACAGCGACTACGTCGGAGTGGTGGTGCTGATTCTCGCGGGGGCGGCCTTTCTCGGGCTGCGCGCAGATCCGCGGCGGAAGCAGATCATCTTCTGGACGGCGGCGCTCATCATCTCCGTTCTATGGTCACTTGGGAGCGCGACGCCGTTTTACCACATCCCCTACGCGTTGATTCCCGGCACGAAATACTTCCGCGCACCGGCCACCATCTTCTTTGTCGGAACGCTGGCTATTGGACTCCTCGCGTGCGCTGGAACCGAGCGTTTTCTGCAGCCGCGAGTCAGTCGCAAATACATGGTCGGGTGGTTGATTGCCGGTGGTGTGATAGCAGTCCTTGCTTCGGTCGGCGCTCTCAACAGCATCGCTGAATCATTTGCCGATCCGCGCGCGCTCGACCGCGTCCAGGCCAATCGCGGAGCCCTGTTTCTCGGTGCTTGGCGTTCCTTCGCGTTTGTGGTGATGATGTTCGCGGTGTGGTACGCCTTCACGCGTAACACGCTGAGCATCCGTGTCGCCGCGTGGGCGCTCGCATTCCTGCTGGCGATCGATCTCTGGTCGATCGAGCGACTCTACTGGATGTTCTCGGCGCCGGCGAAAACTATTTACGCCTCGGATGCGATCGTCGATATCCTCAAGCGCGAGCCCCAACCCACCAGGGTGTTGGCGTTTCCCGTTCGACAGACGCGCGGACCTGATGCCTTCCTGGGCGGTGACGCTCTAATGTCCCACGGCGTTAGAGAGGTCCTCGGCTACCACGGGAATCAGATCGGCCGCTACAACGAGCTTGTCGGCGCGAATTCGGACGACAACCGACTCTTCACGGCCAACGTGCTCGCGTTGACCAACACCGGCTATTTCCTGACCAATATCTCCGAGCTGCCGTTCATTGGAAACACGACGATGGTGAAGGGGCCCGTCGTCAACGCCGCCGGAGACACGACTTATCTCTATCGCGTCAACCGCAACAACCCATACTCCTGGGTCACCCCGGTGGCAGTGAAGGCGCCCGACGATCAGGTGCTCGCCACCGTTCTCAACCCGAGATTCGACGTGAAGCGCGCGGCACTCTTCGACCCCTCGGCGGAGGTCGCCAGTGCGGGGGCGATCCAGTCTTTGCCCGCACCGTTGTCCATTTCGACCAGTGTCAGGAGCTACGCGCCGGGGAGCGTGAAGATCGATCTCAGCGCGCCGGCGCCGGCGGGTTCATCGCTGATCGTGTCCGAGAACTACTATCCGGGCTGGATCGCCTCGGTCGACGGGAAGCCGGGCAGGTTGGGCCGGGCCGACTACTCGCTGATTGGTGTCGAGCTACCTGAAGGCGCCCGCACCGTCGAGCTCAACTTTACGAGCCCCGCATATCAGCGCGGCAAAGTGGTGACCTGGATCGCCATCCTGCTTGGTTTGGTGGTTCTGGGCTGGGGGGCATGGAGCGACAGGAGACGCCTTGCCTGATCGCGCCCTGGTAATCGTTCCTACCTACAATGAGCGCTTCAACATTGCCCGCCTTATCCCGGCGGTCCTCGCCCAGGATCCTTCGCTCGAGGTGCTCGTCGTGGACGATGCGTCTCCGGACGGGACCGGCGAAGTCGTCGACGGCATAGCGGCAAATAACAACCGGGTTAACATCATCCACCGGTCCGGGAAGCTAGGGCTCGGAACGGCCTACATCGCCGGATTTCGCTGGGCGCTGGAGCGGCGGTACGACCTCATTTTCGAGATGGACGCCGACTTCTCCCACAATCCGGAGAGGCTGCCGGAGTTCCTGGCGATGATCAAGGAAGCGGATGTCGTCCTCGGATCCCGCTACCAGAACGGCCATGTGAACGTGGTGAACTGGCCGATGAGCCGGCTTTTTTTGAGCTACGCGGCGAACATTTACGCGCGCGCCGTGACCGGCCTGCCGATCTTCGACACCACGGGCGGGTTCAAGTGCTTCCGTCGGAATGTACTTGAATCGATCGATCTAAGCTCAGTCAAATCCAACGGTTATGCCTTCCAGATTGAGATGTCTTATCGCGCGTGGAAGCGTGGGTTCCGGCTCGTCGAGATCCCGATCATCTTCGTCGACCGCACCGAAGGCGTGAGCAAGATGTCGAAGAAGATCGTCCGTGAGGCGATCTGGATGGTCTGGCGTCTGCGCTGGTGGAGCCTGACCGGGAGGATCTGATGGCGGGCCATGCCGAAGGCCAGCGGTTTTACAAGATGACCGGTTCCGGAAACGACTTCGTCGTGTTCGACTCGACGGCTGGAGACGCCGCGCACCTCGAGAATGCCGACGCTATCCGGTCGCTGTCGGCGCGCGGAACCGGCATTGGGGCGGACGGCGTAGTGTTCCTGGAAAAGGCCGGGGAAGCCGACGTACGCATGCGCTACTATAACAGCGACGGGTCGGAGGCTGCGCTGTGTGGGAATGCCAGCCTGTGCAGCACCCGGCTCGCCGTGCAGCTGGGTCTCGCCCGGGCCACTGGGTTCATCCTTCACACGGCCGCCGGCGCGCTAAAGGCCAGAATCCGCGAGGGCCTGCCCGAAGTCGACCTCGAGCCCGTACGGGAGGTGCGGCCGGACGCCAGCGAGCTGGGAATCCGGCCCGGCGAACGCCGGCTGGCCTACGCATTTGTTGGAGTGCCACACGTCGTGGTCGATATCCCAGACATCGAGTCCGCCGATGTCGCGCGGCGCGGGCTCGAGCTGAGGCACCACCCGAAGCTTCGGGATGGCGCCAACGTCAATTTCGTTTCGCGGCGACCCGACGGCTCCTTTGCTTATCGGACTTACGAAAGGGGAGTAGAGGACGAGACCCTGGCCTGCGGTACCGGCGCCGTGGCAACAGCGATAGCGCTCACCGACTGGGGCGAATCCGGCAACGCGACCACCCTGTGGACCCGATCTTCGCTGCCGCTGACGGTAACCCTCAAGCGGGCCGGAGACGCCTGGCTGCCATCTCTCCGCGGCGAAGGTCGAATCGTTTTCGAGGGCGTCCTGCGCGAGCTCGACTGACAGACTGGCGCCGCACGGTCCAGCTGCTGTTGTTGGCGGCACAGCTCAACCATTTTATCAAATCAGTCCGGTAAAACCGCGCGCAGAAGGGCGTTCGGGCTCTGCCAGGTGGATAGTGGAGACTTCTCCACAATTAACCACAGGTGTTGGTTTACATAATCTATCTTATACGCATATGAATGCTGAGCGTATGCGGGGTTATTTCGGACCCGCCCTGTTCCGCTTCTGGGCTTATCGGAAATTCGAGGAGGAACGGACCAAAAAAAGGAGCCGCGCAAGCGACTCCTTCAGAAGATCGAAAGGCTGATTGAACGTCGTTCGGTCAGGTCGACATCGGCTTCGCTTCCAGCTCGCCAAGTCTGACCTTGGCCTCGGCCGACAACGGGTTCGTGTCGTCTTTGG
>DATFGW010000020.1:0-3981 GCA_035249045.1 Gemmatimonadaceae bacterium
CAGAACTTTCTCGGGCGCCGAGGAGTTCGCGTACGATCTTCAGACCCAGAAGCGCGCGACCATCGTCGGCGAGACGACGGGGGGAGGCGCCAACCCCGGCGGACCGGTGCGGCTGCCTTACGATCTCACGGTTTTCGTTCCGACCGGGCGGGCCATCAATCCGATTACGAAGACGAATTGGGAAGAGGTGGGGGTCAAACCGGATGTGCAGGCGGCGGCGGACGATGCGCTGGATGTCGCGCTGCGGTTGGCGAGGGAGGCGGTTGGCGGGAAGCAGTAGGGCTGCGGTACTGCGGGGGAGCTTCTCGTCGCATCCACATTTTAACCACTGCTGCGAGCGGCCCGCCTCCAGCGGACCGCTGCCGGCTTCCGCTTCCCGCTTCCCGCCTCCCGCTTCCCACTACCGCGCCCTCGGCAACGCTGTCGGGGGCAGGATGTTGTTCAGGCGCATGTAGTTCGCTAGCTGGCTGTAGTGATCGGCCAGGTCGAGCGCGTGCAGCAAAACCATTCCCGAGCGCGTTACGCTGCGCGAATTCCCACCGAACGTGATCGTCACCTGATCGGCAAGCGTCTTGTCATCGACCTCGGCGATCGCTTTGTCGCAGAATGCGAACGATTCTCGCAGACTCGACATCAGCTTCGCCTTCGGCCACTTCGCCTTCACCGAATCGGGGGTCGAGGTCTCGTCCGCCGGGCGCGTGCCCTTCATTGCGCCGAAGGTGTTGCAGAAGAAGTAGTTGTCGTCGGCGACGTGCTGGGCGATGTCACCGATGGTCATCTGTGCTGGCGTCGGGCGGTAGCTGAACTTCGACTCGGGAATCGAATCGAGCGCCTGCGCGACGTTGTGATTGAGGTTGTTGATCCGCGCCTTGAACGATGCAGTGATCGGATTGGAGGTCGGCGTGGCGGCAGGCTGCTGGGCGGAGAGAGCGATCGGCGCGACGAGCGTCACGATCGCAAAGCGGGCGGTTTTCATGCGCACCTCGGGTGGCAAGCGAAGGGCACATATAGTGGCGGCGTGCCCGGCTTTGCGCAACTTTCAACCCAAGTATGGTACCCGACATTCTGAGGCGCCCTTTTCGGAGGAGACTGCCGGCAGCGGCGGGATCGATGTCGATCCTGTTGACTGGCGTCGCAACTTTCGGGCGCGATAGCGTCGTAACGACGCTCGCGGTTGTTGCGATTGCGTCTCCCGTCACGGCGCAAACCGGCAGCGCGACCGTGCAGTCGTCACCATCCGCGCAGCGGAACGCGGCCCTCTCCGACTACGAGGGCCTGTACGCCTATCAGGGCGGCGTGAAGCTCCTGATCGTCGCCGCGGACACGGTGCTCTTCGCCGTGCTCGACGACGCGAAATATCCGCTGCGACCGCTAGGTGGGGATCGCGTCCTGAACGCGCGTGGAGACACGATCCCGTTTCGCAGAGGCACCGACGGAATGGTCTCGGGCTTTGTGGAGCGGGGCGTGTACTTCCCGCGCCAGACGCCCGTCGTGGATCCTTCGATCGCGGCCGATGTGCGCGCCACCGCGCGGCCGTTGCGCGCTGACGGCCGCCCCGCGCCTTACGTGTACGTCGCGCCCGCGGATTTGGGCGACGGCCTTGCTGTCGGCGAGGTCGGCGATGTCGGTATGGACACCGCGGCCGTCGCGCGGCTGGTCAACCGCGTGGTCGATGGCACCTATCCCGACATGCACGCGGTCGTGATCTACCGCGACGGGAAGCTCGCGGTCGAGGAATACTTCTACGATTACGACCGCGACCGGCCCCATCAACTGCGATCCGCGTCGAAGAGCATCATCTCGGCGCTGGCCGGCCTTGCGATCGATCGTGGGCTAGTCGAGGGAGATACCGCGCTGGTGACGGGGCTGCTTCCCTACAAGACCTATGCGCATCCCGATCCGCGCAAGGGGGGTCTCGAGCTACGCGATCTGCTGACGATGCGCTCCGGCCTTGCATGCAACGACTGGGACCCCGCCTCGCCCGGCAATGAGTCGCGCGTCTACCAGTCGGCGGACTGGGTAAAGTTCGTTCTCGATCTTCCGCTGTCGGAGGCGCCGGGCACTCACGGGAGCTACTGCTCAGGAAACGTCTTCGTTACGGGACGAATCGTGGAGCGAGCGACGCGCATGTCGTTGCCCGCCTTTGCCCAGCAGAATCTCTTCACGCCGCTCGGCATTCGCCCGCCGGATGTGCGCTGGAATTTCACGCTCGACTCCTCCAACGCCACGACATTCGGGCAGGTGTATCTGCGTCCGCGCGACATGCTCAAGATTGGGATCCTCTTCGAGCAGCACGGCAACTGGAAGGGCCGGCAGATCATCTCGCGCGGCTGGGTCGCGAAATCGACGGCGCACTGGTCGCACGTCGGGGACCAGGACTACGGCTACTTCTGGTGGCACCAATGGGTGAACATTCCGACTACAGCGGGCACCCAGCGCGTGGACATGGTTGTCGCAAGCGGAAACGGCGGGCAGAGAATCTTCATCGTGCCATCGCTCGACCTCGTCGTCGTGATGACGGGCGGCAACTACAACTCGCAGTCACCGGCGAGCGCCATCATGGTGAAGGAGATCCTGCCGGCGATACTGAATGGAGTCCACGGGTCAAAAGGTGTTTCGCCGGCCGGGCAGGCGTCGCCGACGGTGAGTCCAGCGCCCGTCATTCCCGTGCTGGCCAGTGATTCGCGCGAGATGATCCTGGCCAAGGCGGCAAACGTGATTCCCTCGCCACACCAGCTCGCGTGGCAGCGCGGCGAGCTGATCGGATTCGTTCACTTCGGCGTCAACACCTTCACCGATCGTGAATGGGGCACCGGCACCGAGCGCCCGGCGCTGTTCAATCCGTCAGCGCTCGACGCTCGGCAATGGATGCGCGCGTTCAAGAGCGCGGGGATCACCGAAGTCGTGCTCGTCGTCAAACACCACGACGGCTTCGTTCTCTATCCGACTCGCTACACCACCCACTCGGTGAAGGCCAGTCCGTGGCTCGATGGACATGGCGACGTCATGCGCGCGTTCACCGACGCCGCCAGAGAAGCGGGACTGAAGGTCGGTTTCTATCTCTCTCCGGCTGACCTGTACCAGAAACAGCACGGCGTTTTCGGAAATCGGAGCGCGGCGCGTACTGCGCGCATTCCGACACTGGTTCCGGGCGACGATCGCCGCCCGCGCGAATTCCTCACGTACGAGCTCGACGACTACAATCGGTACTTCATGAACCAGATATACGAGCTGCTGACGGAGTACGGGCCGATCTCGGAAGTCTGGCTCGACGGCGCGCCGGCGGCGGGCAGCGGTCAACCGTATGCGTTCACCGCCTGGTACGACATCGTCCATCGACTCCAGCCGAACGCGGTGATCTTCAATCAGAACGTTCGCTGGGTCGGCAACGAAGACGGAGTCGCGCGCGAGACCGAATGGAGCGTCGTCCCGCTCGCCAACGATTACAATCTCCAGCCGTCCGGCGATCTGACCGACGCTGACCTCGGCAGCCGCGCCAGGTTATTCAGTAAAGGCGTCCATTTTCTGGCGTGGTACCCTGCCGAAGCCGATGTCTCGATTCGACCGGGCTGGTTCTGGCACGCTGCTCAGGATGCGCAGATCAAGTCGCTCGACAAGCTGATGAAGATTTATTCCGCCACGGTCGGACGCAACGCGGCAATGATGTTGAACGTGCCACCCGATCGCCGAGGCCTGTTCACCGACCGCGATGTACAACGGCTTAAAGAATTCGGTGATCGCATCCGCGACGTGTTCAAGAACAATCTTGCCGCCGACGCGTGGAAATCGGCGCGGCGCGACGTCGACGGAAATCTGGTCATCGATCTGAAGCACCCGACGGCCTTCAATCTGATCATGCTCGGCGAAGACATCGCCCGCGGTCAGCGCGTCGAGTCGTTCGCGATCGATGCGTGGACCGGAACGGCGTGGAAGCAGATCGCGGCGGGTACGACCATCGGTTACAAGAGATTGATCGAGACG
>DATFGW010000021.1:0-3666 GCA_035249045.1 Gemmatimonadaceae bacterium
CCCGGTGGGATGTCCAGGGAGACGTTCTTGAGAGCCTTAGTGCCGTTCGGGTACTTCTTGGACAGGTCGCGGATATTGAGCTGCATGGCTCACGGTTGAGGATTCACATAAAGGACTTTGTACAGTAAAGTAAGGTCACGCCGCGCGCAAGGATTTTGGCCGGCTCAGCGCGCGATTTCCGTTCTCTGCACTGCACATGACTCACGTTTGAGCTGCACCGCGCGTTGAAGCGGCGGGCGTCCGACGACGGTTGCATCCGACAGGTAGGTCGCGGTCCCGCCCCATCCATCTTTCAGCGGCGTGAGGCGCAGTCGCCAACCTGCGAGGCCGTCACTCAGCGTGACGCTGAGGGAATCGTGGTGAACTGACCAGGAGCTCCGCGCGTCCAGGACGCTGCGAAGCAAGGGACGTCTGGCGACACCGTTCGCCGACAGTTTCAGATGCGACCAGCCCGAATCACTTTTCTCGGGAGTGCCGGTCGCCGAATAGGTCAGCGGCGGGGTCGCGACGTAGCACCCCTCTATTAAAGGTGCGGTTTGAGCTGACGCACGGCCGACCTCCGCGAAAGTCAACGGTATCAGCGCGCAACAAGTAACCGCGCGGCGCCAGTTCACGAAACCCACGCGCCGGTGATGTTTGCGATGCGCCGTCGTAGCCGCGCGGCTGCTCACCGAAGCGCGATCTCGAGACGTTCCGGCCCGTCCGCCGGCATCCCGCCAACTCCCCGCCAATGGATCACAATCGCGGTCGTTTGGCCTGAATGGAATCCGCCAATCTGATCGTTGGGGATCGTAACCGACTCCTTCGGAGCGAGGCTTTTGTTGCAACCCTCCGGAAGTCGGCACGGACCGGGATCGTAAAGCGCGAAATAGTCCGGCGTTCCTATCACGTATGACACCCGATCCGAGGCATGGTTGGTGAGCGTTACCGAATGCGAACGCGACGTGGCCAATAGCAATCCACTGTCAACGCTCGTTGGTGTGGAACACGCGACGATCGCGATCAGCGAGCCCAACAAAACGTGACGCATGAGATCCTCCACCTATTTCGGGACCACTCCGATTGTTCTCAGCCAGCTCACCGCCACCTGCGGCCACTCCGTAATCGGAAAACTCGTGCGCCGCAATCCGAACGCGTGCCCGCCCTGAACATACAAATGCATTTCCACCGGAACGCCAGCCTTCCTCAGCGCGTTGTGATAGACGATCGAATTCTCCACCGGATCGACGGGATCATTCTCCGCCTGGATAAGTAACGTCGGCGGCGTCCTGTTGGTGATTCGTAGATCGGGATTCAGCACGAAGCCCTTTTCGCGGACCGCCAAATGTCCAGGATAGAGAGCGATCGCGAAATCCGGACGGCAGCTCACCGAGTCGGCCGCGTCCACCGCGCGGTAGAGCCGCTTGTCGAAATGCGTGCTGATCGCCGCCACCATGTGCCCGCCCGCCGAGAAGCCGAGCACTCCGATTTTGTGGGGGTCGATGTGCCACCGCGCTGCCTGGGAACGCAGCAATCCAATAGTACGTTGTGCGTCGAGCAACGCCGTCCGACAATCCCGATACGGCCCGACTCGATAGCACGGCACGCGGTACTTCAGCAACACGCAGGTGATGCCCCTCGACGTCAGCCAGTCGCAGGCTTCCGTGCCCTCGAGATCGATCGCAAGAACGAAGTATCCACCGCCGGGGAACACGACGACCGCCGCGCCCGTGTTGCCTCCCTTTGGCGAATAGACGGTCATCGTCGGTTGCGACACGCTGTCGACGTACATCCAGGGCCTGCCACCGACGGGTTTGGGTTTGCCGGTAGAATCCACGACGGTTCCAGCCACCTCGCGTCCGTGGGTTGGCATCGCGCCCGGTGCCGCACCAGGCCAGATCGGGATCTGAGTGTGGCCCGCGAATGGTTGCCAGGCGGTTTGACCTGCCGCGCTCGGCGGACTTGCCGATTCGAACGCCAGGAACACGAGTGCAACCGCTCCGAACGTGCGTGTCACCGATGTCTCGTCAAAACGATGTGAGTTGCGGCGGCGGTCGGCACGTGGGTCGTGCACTCATAGCCAAGCGCGTTGAGATCGATGCCATGGAAGAGATGCTCGCCGGAGCCGAGCAGTCTCGGTGCGATCGCGACGTGCAGCTCGTCGATGAGGCGGGCCTCGAGGTATTGGCGGACCGTCGATACGCCGCCGCCGATCTCCACATCCTTTCCCTCGGCTGCCTCCGTCGCTCGTTTCAGCGCCGCGCGGGGTCCGTCTGTGACGAAGTGGAAGACCGTGCCGCCTTCCATCTGGATCGCCGGGCGGGCGTGATGCGTCAGCACGAAGACCGGTCCGTGGTACGGCGGGTTCTTGCCCCACCAGCCGCGCCACGCGTCGTCGGGCCACTCCCCGCGAATCGGCCCGAACATATTGCGGCCCATGATCCACGCTCCGACGCCCACGCCAAAACGCGCCGCGATATCGTCATCGACGCCCGTCGTCCCGCCGGACTTTCCATTGATGCGTTGGAAGGCGCGGGTGGGGATGAACCATTCGTGCAGAGATTCGCCGCCGACGCCGAGCGGATTCTCGCGGGTCTGGAGCGGGCCGGCACCGTACCCGTCGAGGGAGATCGTAAAGTTGTGCACGCGTACACGAGTCATTGTTTGCTCTCAGGCGAGGGTAGCGATCCGGAAACTGCGGCTTCTACCCTCCGACGAACGGCGAGGAACAAAATCGACAGTGCGTTTTTGGTGCCGCGGCTGCTCTAGAACGATCGACGGCAAGTTCGAGCCCGATCTCACTGAGATGGTTCAAGTGAGGCTGAGACGCGACGAGTCCTAACGCCGCACTGGCCCGTGAATACTCGCACGCCGGAGAGAGTCCAGGTCCTGTAGCCAGGGTGCCTTACTTCTATCGAATAGTTTCCTGGCCGCTCATCCGCCGCACGGCGCGAGAAGAGGACGAGAGGCCCGGCGCCCGACCCAGTGCCCTCATACGGCATCAATGAGTCAACGTAGGCTCCGTCATGAACCGCGCCTCTCGCGTCGTCTGCTAACGGCGCTCCACTTCGGCGGTCTCGGATTTCGACGACAATGGCAGGCTTTATCACTGCCGGGCACGCGTATGCTCCGCCGAACGGATTGTGACAGCTGACCAGGCCGATGCTCTCCAGTGCGACGGCGAAATACAACTTCCGATTCACCATATATGAATCCTCGACCGGATTTGGTCTAACGCGCAAGGTGAGCGGCGCAAAGACAAGGAGACGACGGTCTGCGCTAAATCGTCTTTTAGCCATGAACCCGCGTCAGTTTATAAAGACCGCAGCGCTCTCTTGCTGTTGCTTGCTCGTTGCTGCGTGTGCTCACGACGAGCTCAAAGTCGCGTCTGCCGAACGTGCAACTCCATCCAAAGATTCCGTCGTTACTCGTATGCCGGAGAGCCCGGTCGACAGCGACCCTGTGACTCCCGTGGCAATGCAGCAGCAGTCGGCCGGCGACACGCTTCCGACGGCAGACAAATCTCAATGGCGCCCAAAAATGCCAATGGTGCTAGCGGGGTCATGTCCGGGTGAGGATTGTGCATACGGATATCTCGTAAGGGCCTGCAAGGATTTGCCGCTACTCCGCGCGGATTCCAGTGGAGCACTCGCGACCGGGGTAACGCTGCGCAAGGGTGACACCGCG
>DATFGW010000022.1:0-27317 GCA_035249045.1 Gemmatimonadaceae bacterium
CGCGTGATCGACTTCAAGAACACCGTCGTGATCATGACATCGAACGTCGGAGCGCGCGACATCACCAAGGGTCGCGGACTGGGCTTCCACGCTCCCGATCTCAAGTCGAACTTCGACCGGATCGCGGAGAAGGTGAAGGAAGAGATGCAGCACACCTTCAACCCGGAATTCCTCAATCGCCTCGACGACGTGATCGTGTTCCACCCGCTGTCGCAGGAGAACATCGCTTCGATCGTCAGCATTCTGCTCAAGGACGTGCAGAAGCGGCTTGGCGACGAGGAGCTGACGCTCAAGCTGACGGAGGGAGCATCGGGCTTCCTGGTCAAGCACGGCTACGACGAGAAGTTCGGGGCTCGTCCTCTCAAGAGAGCGATCCAGAAGTACATCGAGGATCCTCTGTCGGAGAAGATTCTCCTGGCTGAGTTCGCCAAAGGCGATGAGATCGAAGTCGATCTGGCCGGCGATGGCGAGAAGCTCGAGTTCCGCGTTTTGAGCGGAACCCCGAAGGCTTAAGAAAAGCTCCGCTCCGCAAACACCCTCGGGGCCGTGGGAGAGCAACTCTCCTGCGGCCCCGTTGTCTAATCAGGAGGCTCGCTTAGGCGCGAGGACCTCATCCAAACTGACTAGTGTATATTTGTGTGATGCGGAAAATTGTTTATACGCTGGCGTTTATCGCCTGCGGAGTGACGCCTCTTTTGGCTCAGGAGACGACTCCCGGCGTTTGTGCGACGCCTGAATTCATAAACGTAAGCGGTGCCTCCAGAGTGGATACTGCGGCGATCAGGTCCACCTCGGCCCTGGCTACCGGCACGCAGCTCTCCGTCCACGACATTCAGACCGCCATCAAGGCGCTCTACGCGACGGCACAATTCGACGACGTCCAGATCGTCTGCCGGGTCTCGCCCGATAACAAGGCGACGCTGCTGATCGAGGTCAAGGAGCGCCCGATCCTCACTGCGTATAAGGTCGTGGGCGCCGACAAGGTCTCACCAAAGGACGTCAAGGAAAAGCTGAGCTTCCCGACCGGTGGGCCCGTCGATCCCGGCAAGATCGCGACTGCGATCGCAAGCGTCGATTCGCTGTACGAGGCGAAGGGATACTACCTCGCGAGCGTGAAGGCCGAATCGACCCTAACCAACGGCAATCTGTCCATCAACTTCCAGATCGACGAGGGCAGACGCCTGGCGATCTCGGGGATCCGTATCAACGGCAACAAGCAGGTCTCGGACGAAGACATCGTCGGCGCGATGGAGACCAAGCCGGAAGGATTTCTCTGGACGCGCAACGGCGAGCTCGATGACACCAAGTACGCCCAGGATCTGAGCGAGAAGATTCCGCAGCTCTACGCGAGCCGCGGCTACATCGATTTTCGGATTCTGAAGGACACGCTGATCGTTGACCGCGCCAAGGGTAAAGGCCTCATCGACATCACAGTCAGCGAAGGGCCGAGATACACGGTCGGAAACTTCGAGGTACTCGGCAACCGGCGGTTCTCCACTGAGCAGATCAATCTCTTCTATCCATTCGGCGAGAATCAGCAGCCGACGGTGATGCAACAGGTAACGGGCATCATCCGGCGCAGCTACGTGAATCCGCCCAACACCTTCGACGAAGCCAAGTGGGACGACGCGCAGCAGAAGTTGCTGGAGGCGTACAACGACGAAGGCTACATCTACGCCAACATTCGACCTGTCATCGAGCGCGTACCGAGCACGGATTCAGTGCGACAGGTCAATTTGCGGTGGGAGATCGACGAGAGAACACCTGCGATTGTAAACCGCATCGAGATCGTGGGTAACGACTATACTCACGAGTCGTGCATCCGCGAGCAGATCGTGCTGGCGCCCGGCCAGGTCTTCAACCGCAACTATCTGATTCGCAGCTACCAGAACATCGGCAATCTCAACTTCTTCGAGACGCCGATGCCGGCACCCGAGACGCGGCCGAGCGGCGATCAGGGCGACGTCGACATCGTCTTCAACGTTAAGGAGAAGCGGACCGGCAACATCAACTTCGGTGCCTCGATGGGCCAGGGCACCGGTCTCGGCGGCTTCATTGGACTGGACCAGCCGAACCTTCTCGGACGCTGCAAGCGCGCCCAGGTGCAGTGGCAGTTCGGCCGGTTCATCAACGACTTCAGCTCCACCTACAGCGATCCCAATATCCGGCAGTCGAGAATCTCGGGCAGCTTCACCGCGTACCACAGTCGCGCGCGGTTCCAGCTGGCAGATCTTGGCGAGGCGATCAGGACTGGTGGTCAGCTCCAGCTTGGTTTCCCGGTTCCGCAGTCGCTTTACACCAGGCTCTTCGTCTCCTACGGCGGCGAGAAGGTCAAGTACGACAACCAGGGACTGCTCGGCACCATCGCCGACGCTTGCAAGAGCTGCTTCCGCTCTACGCTGGGCTTCACTGCGCAACATGATACGCGGACGGGCATGCCGTTCGCCGCGGACGGCGGCCTCCAGACGTTCAATGCCCAGTTCAACGGCGGACCGCTGGGCGGAACGGCGGCGTTCCAGCGCTATACCACGGAGCTGCGGTCGTATGCGCCGATCGGGCATATCGGCGGCAGCATCCTGGGCGGCGAGCCAATGGTGTTCGTGGTCGGCCTGTCGGCCCGTGCCGGCGCCCTCTTTGGCAATCCGGGCCCGTTCTTTTACTCGCAGGCGTTCTCGGTCGGTGGCACTCAGTACGGCGAGCAGCTGCGCGGATACGACGAATTCTCGATCACGCCGAGCGGGTTCAATCCGAACGCCAACGACACCCAGGCCAGCCGGGGCTCGTTCGGCAACGCATTTTTCGTGGGTACCGGCGAGATTGGATTGCGCATCAATCAGTCGCTGTACGTGAACAGCTTCTTTGAGGGCGGCAACGTCTGGAACAAGCCGCGGGAGTTCGACCCCACCCGCCTGTTCCGCAGCTTCGGCTTCGGAGTTGCGACTTTGAGTCCGCTCGGACCTTTGGGAGTGGATATCGGGTATGGCTTCGACAAGATTGATGCACAGGGGCGGCCGGCACCAGGCTGGAAGCTCCATTTCAAACTCGGACAATTCTTCTAACATTGGAGTGATAATGCGATCGCTACTCCGTGCGGGCTCCATCGCACTGGCCACATCGCTGACCTTTGCAGGCATGGCCGGAGCCCAGGCGTCGCCAGCTCCGTCGCCGACGAAGATCGGCTATATCAACTCGGCGCTACTACTGCAGCAGGCGCCGGGACGCGCTGAAGCCGAAGCGCAGTTCGATAAGGAAGTCGGCGTGTACCGCCAGCAGATCCAGCGCATGGACGATTCGCTGCGCACGCTGATGGCCGACTTCGACCGTGACGCGCCGAAGCTCGATAGCGCGACGCGCGAGGCGCGCAGGACTTCGATCGGCCAGCGCGAACAGGAGTATCAGACGCGCGCGCGCGGGCTCGATTCCACGATGCAGGCGCGCCAGGCGCAGCTCGTGAAGCCAATCATGGAGCGGGTTCAGAAGGTCATCGAGGCCATTCGTGCCGAGGACGGCTACGGCTTCATTCTGGACGTCGGGTCGCAGGCGAGCGTCGTCGTGGCGGCGGACAAGCGACTCGATCTCACCGATCGGGTACTGGCCCGGCTCAAATCGCAGGGCACCACTCCGGCGAGCGGCGCGGTTCCACAGCCCGCAGGAGTGACCCGGCCGAAGAAGTGACCGGATCGCCCGTCGCAACACCCTCAATCAGCGGTGATGGTGCCAGCACCATCACCGCTGAGGCTATTGCGGCCCTGGTGTCGGGCGAGTTGATCGGCGACGGCGACATCGTCGTGGATGGCGTCGCTCCCCTGGATCGCGCTGCGGTGAATCATGTCAGCATTCTATCGGCGGCGAAGTACGCGCCGATGATGGCCACTACGGGAGCCGGAGTCGTGTTGGTGGATCCGGAGTTTCGCGATACCCCGGGAGGTCGGACGCGCATCATCGTAAAGCAGCCGGCCGAGAAGCTCCTGTCGCTATTGCCACGGCTCTATCCCGTCCAGACGCCCGTACCCGGCGTTGCCTCAACGGCGCGAGTCGGAAGGGGTGCCCGGATCGGCGAGAAAGTCTCGGTCGGCGAGTATGTGGTGATCGGCGCGAATGCGCGGATCGGAGACGGAGTAGTAATCGGGCCGCACTGCGTCATCGGGGATGGGGTGGCGATCGGCAGCGGCGCGAGACTGTGGCCCGGCGTGACGATCTATGCGGGATCAGCGATAGGCGCGCGAAGCTTCATCCACGCTGGAGCGCGAATCGGGTGCGATGGGTTCGGCTACGTCTTTCGCGACGGCGCGCACCAGAAAATTCCGCACGTCGGGCGCTGCATTATCGGCGACGACGTCGAGATTGGTGCGAACAGCACGATCGATCGTGGCAGCATCGACGACACGGTCGTCGGAAACGGCACCAAGATCGACAACCTCGTCCACATCGCGCACAACGTGCGCATCGGCGAGAAGTGCCTTCTCATGGCACAGGTTGGTGTGGCGGGATCGGTTACCATCGGCGACGGCGCGATCCTGGCCGGCCAGGCCGGCATCAGCGGCCATCTGTCGATCGGTGCGGGAGCGCGGCTGGCGGCGCAGGCCGGGGTGTTTGGCGACATCCCGGCCGGCGAAACGTGGTCCGGATATCCCGCGCGCCCGCACCGCGAATCGCTCCGGGCATCGGCCGCCCTGTTTAAATTGGCGGGCATGATGCGTCGTCTGGAGAAACTGCTCGGAGACTCCGAGTCAACGTGAGTCGAAAGACCTTGGCCCGTCCCGCGACTCTGGAGGGCGTCGGGCTACATCTCGGAGTTCCGTGCCGCATCTCGTTTCACCCCGCGGTGTCGAAGCAAGGAATCATCTTCAAGCGCACCGATTGCCCAGGTAGCCCGCGCATCCGCGCGCACGTGAGCGAGGTCTCGGGGAGCGAGCGTCGCACCCAGCTCGGCAAGGGTGAGCAGTCGGTGCACACCGTCGAGCATGTCCTCGCGGCGGTGACCGGTCTCGAGATCGACGACGTTACGATCGAGATGGATGGACCGGAGCCGCCGATTCTGGACGGCAGCGCGGCGCCATTTCTCGCCGCGCTCGCCGAGGCGGGGACCGCGAGCGTGGCGGGCGAGCCGGACATTCTGGAGCTGACGGAGCCGGTGCGCATCATCGACGGCGCGTCGGTTTACGAGGCGTTTCCGTCGGAGCGGCTCGAGCTCGACGTCACGATCGAGTTTCCGCACCCGCTGATCGGCAAACAATCCCGGCGCTTCACGGTGGACGCGGAATCCTTTGCCAGCGAGCTTTCGCGGGCGAGGACTTTCGGTTTTGTTCATGAAGTGGATGCGTTGCGCGCCAAGGGCCTCATCAAGGGCGCCTCGCTCGAGAACGCAGTGGTGCTCGACGACAAGGACATCCTGAGCGGAGAGCTTCGCTGGCACGACGAGTTCGTGCGTCACAAGGCGATGGACTGCATTGGAGACCTCGCGCTCGCTGGCGCGCGGGTGCGGGCGAGGATCGTCGCGCTGAAGCCGAGTCATCGCGGAACGGTTACACTGGTGCGGGAGATGGTCAGGGCCGGACGAAAGGAGAAGGGGATGTATACCATCGAAGACATCATGAAGGTTCTGCCGCACCGCTATCCGTTCCTGCTGGTGGACCGGATCCTCGAGATAGAGGAAAAGAAGCGGATCGTCGGCCTGAAGAACGTGACCATCAACGAGCCCTTTTTTCAGGGGCACTTTCCAGGGCATCCGATAATGCCGGGGGTCCTCATCATCGAGGCGATGGCACAGGTCGGCGGAATGCTCCTGATGGGATCAGTCGAAGATCCGGAGAGCAAAGTCGTCTACTTCATGTCGCTCGACAACGTAAAGTTCAGGCGGCCGGTGAAGCCGGGAGACCAGATCCGCTTCGAGCTGGAGATTACCCAGCTGCGCGGGACGGTCTGCAAGATGCGCGGGGTCGGGAAAGTCGATGGCGAAGTCGTCGCCGAAGCCGACATGGCGGCGATGGTGCGCGACCGATGACGAAATCGCGGATCCACCAGACCGCGATCGTCTCGAAGGACGCCGAGATAGCGCCCGACGTCGAGGTCGGTGCGTACGCGATCATCGGCGACAATTGCAAGATTCCCGCGGGCTGCGTGATCTCACCGCGCGCCACCCTCGAGCGCAACGTGGTGCTTGGTCAGAACGTGAGAGTTGGAATGGGGTCCATTCTCGGCGGCCCGCCGCAGGACCTCAAGTACGCCGGTGAGGAGACGACGGTCGAGATCGGTGAAGGCACGGTAATCCGTGAATACACGACCATCAATCGCGGCACATCGCAGTCGTTCAAGACGACGGTCGGAAAAAACTGTCTGTTGATGTCCTATGTCCACCTGGCGCACGACTGTCACATTGGGAACAACGTGATTCTCTCGAACGTCGCGCAGCTGGCCGGCCACGTGACGGTCGAGGACAAGGCGATCGTCTCGGGTTTGTGCGCGGTGCACCAGTTCGTGCGCATCGGGCGACACAGCTTCATCGGCGGCTGCTCGCGGGTGTCGAAGGACATTCCGCCTTTCCTCAAGGCGGTGGGCAACCCCGTCAAGCTGTACGGACTCAACACGGTCGGCCTTCAGCGCAGCGGAATGGAAGACGACACCATTCGCGAGCTCAAGCGCGCGTACCGGCTGCTGTTCCGGTCCGAGATGAACGTGACGCAGGCGATCGAGCGCGCGCAGACCGAGCTCGAGCCGTTGCCGGAAGTCAAAGAGCTGATTCGATTCGTCGAGGCGAGCGAGCGCGGAGTCGTGATTTGAGCGACGATCCGCGTGTCGGCGTTGTCGGCGCGGGCAGTCTCGGGTTCCACCACATTCGAATCCTGCGCGATCTGCCCGGAATCAGATTCGCGGGGTTCTATGAATCGCGACCGGAGCGACGGGAGGAAGTAGAGAAGGAGCTTGGCGTGCTCGGGCAGTCCGACCTCGCGCCGCTGATCGAAGCCTGTGACGCGGTGGTGATTGTCGTGCCGACGTCAAAGCACTTCGAGGTGGCCAGCGCCGCCATCGATCGCGGCCGGCACGTCTTCATCGAGAAGCCGATCACGCCGACGATCGAGGAAGCCGACGCTCTGCTCAGCAAAGCGAAAGACAGAGGCGTGATGGTCCAGATTGGACACATCGAGCGTTTCAATCGCGCCGTGCGCGCCGCGCTTCCCTACATAGGAAAGCCACGCTTCATCGACAGCGAGCGTCTCGCGCCATTCAGTCCGCGCGGCTCTGACGTCGCGGTGGTGCTCGATCTGATGATCCACGACATCGACCTGCTGCTAACGCTCGTCGGCTCGGAGGCGCAAGACATCTCCGCGGTGGGCGTGCCGGTGTTGACCCCAATGCTGGACATCGCGAACGCGCGCGTGACGTTCAATTCAGGGGCGGTCGCGAACATCACCTCGAGCCGCATATCGAGGGAGCGAAAGCGGAAGATCCGGATCTTTCAGCAAAGCGGCTACGTGTCGCTGGACCTTGGTGCAGGGACGGGCGAATTCTTCAGGCTCCGGTCGGACATCGATCCGCTCGCTCTGCGTGCCGCGCCGGCCGACATCACGGCGTATGTGGACCGAATCAAGCTCGAGGCGCCTGAAGGTGAGCCACTCAAGCTGGAGCTGGAGAGTTTCGTCAGCGCGCTCAAGGGAGAATCTGCGGTGGTGGTTACCGGAGAAGAGGGTCGCCTGGCGCTTGGCGTCGCGCTGCGGATCGTCAAGGAAATCGAGCTGACGTTGCCGTCACTGGTCGGCCACACTCATCACCATGCGTAAAGTGCTGTTCGTCGCCGGAGAAGCTTCCGGCGACCTCCACGCCGCTGGAGTTGCATCTGCGCTGAGACGGATACGGCCGGATCTCGATCTGGCCGCGGTCGGGGGTCCGCGTCTGGCTGAGCAGGGCGTCGAGCTGATCCACCGCGACCACCAGCTCGGTGTGATGGGATTTCTCGAAGTCCTGAAGCACGTACCGCGGCATTTCCTGCTGCTGCGCACAATCCGCGGTATGCTGGAACGTAGCGAAATCGCGCTGGTGATTCTAATCGACTACCCGGGCTTCAACATGAAGGTTGCGCAGGCGGCAAAGAGCGCGGGAGTGCCGGTCCTTTACTATGTGACCCCGCAGGTCTGGGCGTGGGGTGCGGGACGCCTCCCCAGGCTCGCCCGCGTCGTGACGAAGGCGGCGGTCATTCTGCCGTTCGAAGCGGCGTTGCTGCGCGGACACGGTATCGATGCGACCTTCGTCGGTCATCCTCTGCTCGATCGCGCGGTCAACATGCCGAGCCGGGTGGAGGCGCGCGAGGCGCTAGGGCTGGCACAGAACGACAAGGTGCTGGCGCTTTTCCCCGGCAGCCGGCAACAGGAGATCGACCGGCATATCGATGATTTCGTCGCGACGGCGAAGGAGCTGCAGAAGAGAATCAGGGGACTCAAGGTCCTCGTCAGCGTTGCTCCCACGGTGGCGCTGGATTCGGCGCGGTGTCCGTTTCGGCTCGTGCACTCCGCGTCGCTGAGCGTGCTGCGCGCCGCCGATGCCGGGCTGTGCAAGAGCGGCACGACGACCCTCGAGGCTTCCATCGCCGACTGTCCTCTGATCGTCGCGTACCGAACGGGCCGGATCTCGTTCGCACTGGCGCGACGGCTGGTGAAGGTCGCGAACATCGGCCTGGTGAACGTGGTGGCGGGAAGGGAAGTCGCGCGGGAATTCATTCAGGATGCGATCCAGCCGGCGGCGATGGCCGACGCGCTCGCCGAGTTGCTCAGTGATACGCCGGAGCGCCGAGCCGTCCTGACAGGCCTCGCCGAAGTACGCGCAAAACTGGGCACAGCGGGCGCTGCCGATCGTGTCGCGGAGATGGCGAGCGCGCTCGCCGGTGCCAGCGGATGAAGGATGAAAGCGAGTCGTTCCCGCGACGATCGCAAGCCGCGCTCGTGCTGGGGCTCGGCTTGCTGCACACCATTGGCCGGACGTGGCGGGTAACTGTCAGGAATGCCGAGGCGCTCGAGAAAGCGCGCCGCACCGGTAAGGGTTTTGTCTTTTCGCTTTGGCACGGACACCTCCTGCCGCTGCTCTGGCATCATCGCGGAGAAGGTGTGGTGGTGTTGATCAGCGAGCATCGCGACGGCGAACTGGTCGCGCGTGCAGCGACTGCGCTGGGTTTTGGACTCATTAGAGGATCGACAACTCGCGGCGCGGGTAGAGCGCTCATCGCAATGGTCCGCGCGCTCGAAGCGGGCAAGGAGATCGCAATCACGCCCGATGGGCCGCGTGGCCCGGCCAGGAAATTTGCGCCGGGTGCACTCGTGGCGGCACAGAGGTCGGACCGGGTAATTCTGCCCGTCGGAGTGTCGGCCGACCGCGCCTGGCGTCTCGGAAGCTGGGATCGGTTCATGATCCCGAAGCCGTTTGCCCGGGTGACGATCGCCTACGGCGAGCCGGAGAAGGTGTTGGCTGCGGATTCCCGCCGCGCGACGCTGGAAGGCCGGCGCTTCGAGGAGATGATGGCGCGAACGGTCGAAAAGGCCGGCGGCGATGAGTAAGGTGCGTCGCTTCGTCGAGGGAGTTTGGACAGGCCGCGACCGTCGGTCCGTGATCGCGCGCGCTCTCCTGTCGCCGGCTGAGTGGTTGTACGGAACGGCCGTGGCGGCGCGTGGAAAGCTCTACGACTGGAACGTGCTGAGGGCGGCCGAGTTTTCCGCGCCAGTATTGAGCGTCGGAAATCTGTCGGTCGGTGGCACAGGCAAGACACCTATATCGGCGTGGTTCGCTCGCCAGCTCGGCGAGCGCGGCGTGGCTGCGGCGATCGTGCTGCGTGGCTACGGCGGCGACGAAATCGTGGTGCACGAACGCCTTAACCCCGAGATCCCCGTCATTGCGTCGCCTGACCGCGTGCGCGGCATTCGCGAGGCGATCGCGCAGGGTGCTTCGGTGGTCATCCTCGACGACGCGTTTCAGCATCGCCGCGCGTCACGCGACACAGACGTGCTGCTGGTCAACGCCGATGCGTGGACGGGAAAGCCGCGGCTGCTGCCAGCCGGTCCCTGGCGCGAATCGCTTCGCGCCGCGCGGCGCGCAACGCTCGTGATTGTTACCAGAAAAACAGCCGGAGCCGCGGCGGTCGCGGACGTAACGAGGGCTCTGGCGAACGCTGCGCCGCGGGTTCCCTTTGCGACAGTGCACCTTGCACCCGGCGAACTGAAGAGCACTTCTACCGGACAGACACTGCCGCTCCACGCCATCGACGGCGCAGATCTCACCGCAATCGCCGCCATCGCCCAGCCGGATTCATTCTTCAGACAGCTCACCGACCTCGGCGCCGTGGTGCGACCGCAAAGCTTCCCCGATCACTACGCTTTCACGCGCGCCGACGCCAGGCGCATCGCGACGGAAGCAAGCAGCTCCGATTTCGTGGTCTGCACTCTCAAGGACGCGGTGAAACTGGAACGGATATGGCCTGCCGAAGCGGGGTCTTTATGGTATGTTTCACAACGCCTGCGATTCGAGGATGGTCAGCAGCACATCGACCGTCTGCTCGACGATTTGTCGTCTCCGAGGACGTGAACCGGAAGCTCCGAAACACGACTGAAATCCACCCACATGGCCACCGATACCAGAATTCCTGCCCATAAACTCGTTCGACCCGACAAGGACCATTTTCTCGACGAAGAGAATCCATTTGAAGCGATGATGTCGCGCTTCGACAAAGCCGCTGAGCTCCTCGATCTCGAGCCCGGACTCTATAAGGTTTTGCGACAGGCGGAGAAGCAGGTCATCGTCTCGATTCCGATAATGATGGACAACGGCCAGGTTGACGTGTACGAAGGCTACCGCGTTCTCTACAACACTTCACGCGGGCCCGCAAAGGGTGGAATCAGGTTCGACACCCAGGTCACTCTCGAGGAAGTGAAAGCTTTGGCCGCGTGGATGACCTGGAAGTGCGCGGTCGTGAATATTCCGTTTGGTGGCGCGAAGGGGGGCGTGCGATGCGATCCGCTCGCGATGAGCGCCAGCGAGCTGGAGAAGCTGACCCGCCGCTACACCTCGGGCATCATCAACCTGCTGGGCCCGGACTCCGACGTTCCGGCGCCCGATGTGAACACCAACGAGCGGGTGATGGCGTGGGTAATGGACACGTACTCGATGCACGTGGGACACACCACCACAGCGGTCGTCACCGGCAAGCCCATCGCGCTCGGCGGATCGCTGGGCCGTCGTGAAGCCACCGGCCGCGGCTGCATGATCGTCACCAAGGAAGCGCTGAAGCATCTCGGGATGCCGGTGAAGGGAACGACGGTGGCGGTGCAGGGCTTTGGCAACGTCGGATCCGTCGCGGCGGAGCTTCTGGCGCGCGAAGGGTGCAAGATCGTGGCGATCGGCGATCGCTCGACGGCGCTCTACAACGCGGGCGGAATCGACATCGCTGATGCGATCGCACACGTGAAGAAGAACAAATCCCTCGAGGGATACGCGAAAGCCGAGGTCATCTCGGGCGCCGACCTGCTTACGCTGAACGTGGATGTGTTGCTGCCGGCGGCGCTCGAGAACGTGATCACGACGCGGAACGCCGGCGACATCAAGGCGCGGATCATCTGCGAGGGCGCCAACGGTCCGACGACCGCAGCGGCAGATTCGATGCTCGATGAGAACGGGATCTTCGTGATTCCAGACATTCTTGCGAATGCCGGCGGAGTCACTGTCTCGTACTTCGAGTGGGTTCAGGATCGCGGCGGCTACTTCTGGCCCGAGGACCTGGTCAACGAGCGGCTGGAGACGATCATGAAGCAGAGCTTTCAGGCTGTACTGGACCTGTCGCGGGAGCGCCGCGTCAACATGCGCACGGCGGCCTACATGCTCTCGATCAGCAGAGTTGCGAGCGTTCACAAACTGCGCGGCATTTACGCATAGATGCGGCTCGTTGTCGCCGTGGTCGGCAAAGCGCGCAATCCCGCGCTCGGCGAGGCGATCCGGGACTTCGAGAAACGAGCGGCGCGGTACTGGCCGCTCGACGTGCATGAAGTCAAGGAGGAGCGCGCTGGCGGCATCCCGATCGACAAGGTGAAGGAGCGCGAAGGCGAGCGCCTCAAGGAGAGAGTCCCCGCGCAGGCGCAGATGATTGCATGCGACGCCAAAGGGAAGTCGCTCACGTCGGAGGAGTTCGCCGGGCTTCTTCAGTCCGCGCGCGAACAGGATCGCGATCTCGCCTTTCTGATCGGTGGCGCGTTCGGACTGGCGCCGAATGTCGGTGCGGCGTCGAAGATGAAGCTGTCGCTGGCGCCGTGGACACTGCCCCACGAGATCGCGCGGCTCGTCCTGGTCGAACAGATCTACCGTGCCGGTACGATGGTGCGCGGTGAGCCGTACCATAAATGACGACGCTCGATCCCAGAGCCACGGCGATGCAGCGCGCGGGCTCGGAGGAGGCCGACTGGTTCGAGGAGTGGTTTGGGGAAGACTATCTCCGGATCTATCAGCACCGTGACGAGCTCGAGGCAGAGCACGCGATCGAGCTGATTGCGGCCAATCTGCCCGGGCGTGAGATCGACGCTGTGCTCGATCTGGGCTGCGGAGCGGGCCGTCACACCCGGGTTCTTTTCGAGAGATGGTGGACAGTCGGACTCGATCTTTCGCTGGCGCTGCTGCGCGTTGCGCGACGCGAGTCGCCTGATGCACCCTACGTGCGCGCCGACATGCGCGAGCTTCCGTTCGCCGACAAAAGCTTCGATCTCGTCGTCAACCTGTTCACCAGCTTCGGCTACTTCGATGACGATGTCGAGCATGCGCGAGTGCTGTCGCGCGTGGCGCACGCGATGCGGCCGGGGGCGACCTTCGTGATAGATTTCCTGAATGCCTCCCAGGTGCGGCGCGAGCTCGTGCCGTATGACGAGCGCGTCGAGAATGGAATAGCCATCGAGCAGCGACGCGAGATCACATCCGACAACCGCTTCGTTCAGAAGACCATCACCCTGCCTGAAAAAGGCAAAGAATACATCGAGCGAGTCCGGCTGCTGTCGGCGGTCGATCTCGAGCGCATGCTTGGCGACGCGGGCTTCACCATCGATCGACTCTTCGGCGACTACGGCGGCGCAGACTGGTCCGAGAGTTCGCCTCGCACGATACTCTTCGCCAGCCGTAAATGAATCCGCGCGTCGTCAGCGAGTCCATCGCCACCAACCCGCTCGCGGCCGCGTTGATCAGCGGCGATGCTCCAGCGGGTTGGTACGAGTCCATCCCTCGTACTCCGTCGGAATGGCGCGCGCGAATCGACGGTGTGCGTGCCGACTTCCCCAAGGACTGGCTGGACCGATTATCGCCGGCGATCGAAGCGAGGGGAGGGGCGAAGGAGCGGCTCGCCGCCTCGGCAAATGGGCGCGGCATCGTCGTCACCACTGGCCAGCAGCCGGGACTCTTCGGGGGACCGATTTACACGATCTCCAAGGCGCTGAGCGCGCTGGCGATGGCGGACGCGCTCCAGCAGGCGACTGGGATTTCGGTCGCGCCGGTGTTCTGGGCGGCGACAGATGACACGGATTTCAGGGAAGCAAGCACCACTGTCGTGTCCGGATCGGGAGGAGCACAGCTGCTTCGGATCGATCACGCCGAGCCGCTCGGCAGGCCAATGGCCTCGATGCCGCTCGGCGATGTGTCCGATCAGCTCGACGCGCTGGCTCGAGGCGCTGGATCATCGATAGATCCGAAGCCGCTCGAGCTACTCCAGCGCTTTTACACGAACAAGGAAACGGTAGGTTCGGCCTACGTCGGCTTCCTGCGCGCGCTCTTCGCGCCGCTCGGCATCGCTGTGATTGACGCATCCCACCCCGCTACTCGCTCCGCCGCCGCCCCGATTCTTCAGGAAGCACTGCGTCACGCTGCTGAGATCGCGGCGAACGTTGCCGAGCAGAACCGCGCCATCGAGGCGGCCGGATTTGTTCCCCAGGTCCAGGATGTCCCGGGACTTTCGCTTGTGTTCAGCACAGTTTCCGGTTCGAGGCGCAGAATACCGATCAAAGCTGCGGGGAAGCAAAGCGAGAGCGCCGATCTGGGGCCCAACGTGCTGCTGCGTCCAGTGGTGGAGCGCGCGATTCTCCCCACGGCTGCGTACATTGGCGGGCCGGCGGAGATCGCTTACTTCGCGCAGCTCGGACCTATCGCCGATACGATCGGCGCGCGACGGCCGCTGATAGTCCCGCGGTGGTCGGCCACCGTCATGGAGCCGCACGTCACCCGGATTCTCGAAAAGCTGCGCCTGGATCCAGACGACCTGCGTGATCCACACGAGGCCGAATCGCGCGTCGCGCGCGAACGGGTCCCGCGCGGGGTGTTGGAGCGGCTCGCTTCGACCCGCGCCTCGATCGATCAGAAACTCGATGAGCTGAGTGAAACCGTCGCAACCGAAGGTGGGCTCGTCAGCGCTGCCGTAACAGGTGGTTTGCGCGCGAACATGCTGCGCCGCCTCGACCGGTTTGAGCGGCGGGTCCTGGCGGCGGCCAAGAAGGAGCACGCCGAGACGATGGAGGAGATAGCCAGCGCGCGTGGGTCACTCTATCCCTTCGGCAAGCGCCAGGAGCGAGCTCTCAACTTTGTGCCGCTGCTTGCGCGGTATGGCCCTCGTCTTCTGGACGACATGTTGGCTGAGGCGCGCGCGCACGCTCGGCGGCTTATCGACGATCGATCGCATCGAGCGCCCGAACAAACGACCGTAGCCCGAGATCACGCGTGAACGATTCGTTCGGCAAAGGGCAGGGCGCGCCGGAACCGACCGACCGGGAGAAGTCGCTGCCGGAGATTATCCCGCCCGAGGCCGACGAAGTAGTAGAGGCGACTCCGCCCGTGGATCGGCGGGCCACACCGCGGGGCGCCGAGACGCGGACGTTCGACCGCTCGAAGGGCGCTGCGTTTCTCGTCGGAGCGGGCATTCTCCTTAGCCGCCTCGCCGGTCTGATCCGCCAGACGATGATGGCCCGCTATCTCGGCGCAGGCATGGCCGCCGACGCGTTTAACGCCGCTTTCCGCATTCCGAATCTTCTGCAGAACCTGTTCGGGGAAGGCGTTCTGTCGGCTTCATTCATCCCGGAGTACGCTGGACTGCTGGGCCGGGGAGAAGACGAGGAAGCGACTCGGCTCGCGGGCGCAGTGGCGGGAATGCTCGCGCTCGTTTCAGCAATCATCGTCCTGATCGGTGTTGTCACCGCGCCATGGCTGGTGGCGGTGATCGCGAACGGATTCACCGGAGAGAAGCGCGAGCTCACGGTTCGCTTGACGAGGATTCTTTTCCCCGGCGCCGGGCTGCTGGTGTTCTCGGCGTGGTGTCTCGGTGTTCTGAACAGTCATCGCCGCTTCTTCATGTCTTACACGGCGCCCGTACTGTGGAATCTGGCGATGATCGCAACGCTCGTCTTCTTCCACACCGGACACAACGAAGTACAGCTGGCGACATATCTGGCTTATGGATCGGTCGTCGGCAGCGCGTTACAGTTCGGAATCCAGCTGCCGCAGGTGATGGCATTGGCGCGCGGAGTGCGCCCGCGCCTGACCGCCGCGGCTGAGAGTGTGCGGAACGTTTTCAGGAATTTCGTTCCCGCTTTCGTGGGTCGAGGCGTAGTACAGCTGAGCGCGTATGTGGACGCGTGGCTCGCGAGTTATCTCGGAAATGGAGCGGTATCGTCGTTCACCTACGCGCAGACGATCTACGTCCTGCCCATCAGTCTGTTCGGGATGGCGATCTCCGCCGCGGAGCTGCCAGCGATGTCGCGCGCGGTTGGGACGACCACCGAGATCAGTGCATACCTCCGCGGCCGCCTAAGCGACGGACTGAACAGAATCGCGTATTTCATCGTCCCCAGTGTGGTCGCCTTGCTCGCGCTCGGTGATCTAATCGTGCACTTGCTCTACGAGAGCGGGAAGTTCAATCGCGGGGATACGATCTGGGTCTGGGAGATTCTGATCGGTTCGACCGTCGGCCTCCTCGCGTCGACAATGGGCCGGCTCTACTCCTCGACATTCTACGCTTTGCGCGACACCCGCACGCCGCTCCGCTATGCGGTCGTGCGAGTGACGCTCACAACTTTGCTCGGCTACTTCTTTGCGCTCGTGCTGCCCGGACTGCTGGGTGTCGATCGCCGACTCGGCGCGGCAGGTTTGACTGCGTCGGCGGGACTCGCGGGCTGGGTGGAGTTCTATCTGCTGAGACGGGAGCTCGACAAGAGGATCGGGCGCACGCGACTCATTTCCTCGCGCATGGCGCAGCTGTGGGCGGCGGGCCTCGGGGCGGCGTCGATTCCGTGGATCTACAAGCTGGCAGTCGACCGCTCGAGTCCGGTTTTCACGACTCACGACAGCGCGGTGAGCTCGAAGCTGACCGCGCTCGTGCTGCTTGCGGTGTACGGAATGGCTTACATCGCGTTTACCGCAGCGTTACGGATTCCCGAGGCGTCGAACGTAGTAGATCGCGGTAAGCGACTGCTCAAGCTGGCGCGAAGGAGGACATGAACCAGGCTTTTCGCGAATGGTATAATTACACATGCTGCCTGTTCCTGACGCCGTCGCGACAAAACTTCCGCACCTCCCCGAAGGCCCAGGGGTGTACCTGTGGAAGTCGCCGGACGGGACTATCCTCTACGTCGGAAAGGCAAAGCGGCTGAGATCGCGGGTTCGCAGCTACTTCAACAACGATCAGCTGGAGAGTGTGAAGACCCGGCATCTGGTCGGGCTGATCAGTGACCTCGAGACGATCGTCGTTCCGAGTGAAGCGCACGCGCTGATCCTCGAGGCCAACCTGATCAAGGAGTACCAACCGCGATTCAACATCGCGCTGCGCGACGACAAGTCGTACCCTTACATCAAGGTCACCGTGCAGGAACCGTTTCCGCGGGTGTACGTGACGCGGCGACTGGAGGACGATGGCGCGAGCTACTTTGGCCCGTACACGGATGTCGGAGCCATGCGTCGCGCACTCAACGTCGTAAAGCGCATCTTCACCGTGCGCAGCTGCAACTACGACATGCCCGCGCAGATGCCGGAGCGACCATGCCTGGATTACTACATCAAGCGGTGCAAAGCGCCGTGCATCCTCGCGCAGTCGCAACATGACTATCGGGCGATGATCGATGAGGTCGTGCTGTTCCTGTCCGGGCGGCCCGACGAAGTCGTGCGCAGAGTCAGGGAGCGGATGGATCTGGCTTCGGAGCAACTCGATTTCGAGCGCGCCGCCGAGCTGCGCGACGTGCTTCACCATCTGGAACGGATGGAGGAGCCGACGGTCGTCCTGGAAGTCGAAGGCGGTGACCGCGACGTGATCGGCTACGCGCGCGACGGTGACGACGCCTGCGTGGCGCTGCTTCGCATTCGCAGCGGGAAGCTGCTGTCGCGCGAGCACCGGTTCCTCACCAACATCGATGGTGAAGACGACAGTGAGGTCATGACGATGTTCCTTGCCGGCAGCTACGTCGGGATGCAGGAAAAAGCGCGCGACCTGTTACTTCCGTTCGATTTCCAGGATCGGGAGCTCGTCGAGCAGGCGCTGCCCGAGTCTCGCATCCACATTCCGCAGCGCGGTCCCCGACGCGAGCTGATCGCGCTGGCGGAACAGAACGCACGTCACCTGCTCGAGGAGCTGAAGCTCTCCTCGATGGAGGCAGAAGAGAGGGCAGGCGACCCGGTTTACGAGCTCGGACGCGAGCTTGGACTCCAAAGATTGCCACGGTCGCTGGTCTGCTTCGACATCTCGACGACGCAGGGCACGGACACGGTCGGCTCTTGCATCTGGTTCGAGAACGGCCGGCCGAAGCGAAGCGAGTACCGGAAGTTCAAGGTAAGAACTGTCGAGGGCACGGATGACTTCGCGTCGATGAGGGAAGTTGTCGGACGGTACTTCGAGCGACGGCTCCGGGACGAAAAGCCCTTGCCGGACCTGATCGTCATCGATGGCGGAAAGGGCCAGCTTTCTGCCGCGCATGACGCGTTGGTCGCGGGCGGGATCAGTGACCGCCCCCTCATCAGTCTCGCCAAGAGAGAGGAGGAGATCTTTGTCTGGGGCCGCGAAGACCCCCTTCGGTTGTCACGAAGATCCCCGGGTCTAAGGCTGCTGCAGCAGGCGCGCGATGAGGCGCACAGGTTCGCCGTCACCTACAACCGAAAGCGGCGGACGATGCGAACGGTTACCTCGGAGCTGCTCAAGGTTCCGGGCATTGGACCGGTGAAACGACGCCTGCTCCTGAAGGAATTCGGCAGCGTCCAGGGCGTGCGGGATGCTGGCGAAGAAGCCATCGCCAGACTGCCGGGGTTCAACATCGACCGCGCTCGCAAACTGCTCGAATCGCTCGCCGCCACGGCGCCGGCGTAGACGCGGGCACGGGCGCAGGGCAGGCGAGCTAAAGTTCGGCGATTGCTTGATTTCGCTGGCTATAGCTCTAAATTACTTGAGCTATGGTAAAGGTCTCCCGCGTCGAGCAGAATAGCATCGCTGAAGAGCTCGGCATCCTGCCCGGGACCGAGCTCCTGACGGTGAACGGACGACCCGTCGCCGACTTCCTCGACTGGGAGTTTCTCACCGCTGACGAAGAGTTGGTGATCGAGGCGAGGCAGGCCGACGGCGAGCAGATCGTCTACGAGCTCGAGCGGCTCGATGGCGAGCCGCTCGGCATCGCGCTGCAGCCGCCGCCGGTTCGCCGCTGCGCCAACAAGTGCGAGTTCTGTTTCATCGAGGGCTTACCGCCCGGGCTCCGAAAACCGCTCTACATCCGGGACGACGATTACCGGCTGTCGTTCGCGTACGGGAACTTTGCGACCCTGTCGAACGTGAAGGAGCGCGACATCGAGCGAATTCTCGAGTACAGGCTGTCGCCGCTGTACGTCTCGGTGCACGCCACCAATCATGAAGCCAGGAAGGTGCTGCTGAACAACCCGCGCGTTCCCGACGTGAAAGCGCAGCTCGGGCGACTCGCTGCGGGTGGTATTCAGTTCCATTGCCAGATGGTGGTGGTGCCCGGCCTCAACGATGGCGCGGTGCTCGAAGAATCTCTTTTCGATCTCTGGAACATGGGCGATGCGGTGCTCTCCGCTGCGGTCGTCCCGGTGGGTCTCACCCAGTTCTCACACCTCTATACCGGCAAGCGGATGGACCGCGACACCGCGCGTCAAATCCTCGCCCAGGTAGAGACGTGGGGAGCCCGCGCGCTCAAAGAACGCGGCGAGACATGGGTGTTCGGCTCCGATGAGCTGTACCTGCTGGCTGAAAGGGAGCTTCCCGAACCGGAACACTATGGCGAGTTCGCCCAGATCGAGAACGGGGTGGGCGCAGTGACATCGCTGCGAATGCGCGTCGCCGACGGACTGGAACGGGTTGCCCGCCGGGACGGACAGCGCATCGGTGTCGTCACCGGGCTCGCGATGGCGTCCTTGATGGAGCCATTGCTGCGGCAGCTCCATGAGGCTAGCGGCGCGCATTTCGAGCTGATCGTCGCCGAGAACTCGTTGTTTGGCCGGACAATCACCACTGCCGGCCTGCTCGTCGGGCGAGACATCCTGTCCGCGCTCACCGACCGCCACGACCTCGACATTGCGCTGATTCCGGCTGAGACGATCAACGAAGACCGCATTTTCCTCGACGACCTGACGCTCGACGCTGTGCGTGACGCGCTGCCGATGCCGGTGTATCCGTCGTACGATTTCATCGATGTCCTGCAGTCGGAGCCGAGCGAGGTGGCGGCGTGAACCTTCCCGTCATCGCCCTGATCGGACGCCCCAACGTCGGCAAATCGGCGCTCTTCAATCGCATCGTCGGCGAGAACAACGCCATCGTGAGCGACGAAGCGGGCACCACTCGGGATCGCCACTTTGCGCGCGCCGAATGGAATGGGCGGCAGTTCTGGCTCGTCGACACCGGCGGCCTTACTGACGATCCAAGAATTCCCATGGATGTCGAGATCAAGCGCCAGGTTCTGCAGGCAATCGATGAATCCGACCTGTTGATGCTCGTCGTCGATGCGAAAACCGGCCTGCACCCGAGTGACTCGCGGGTCGTCGAGCTGCTGCGCGAATCTCGCAAGCCGTGGATCCTCATTGCCAACAAGGTCGACGATCCATCGACGACTGATTTCTACGAATTCTACGAGCTGGGGGCAGGGGATCCTTTGCCCGTGTCGGCTCTCAACGGCAAGAATTCCGGCGACATGCTGGACGTTCTCGTCGAGAGAATTCCAACCGTCGCGGAAGAGGAGCCGGAGGCGCTGCGCGTTGCGGTGGTGGGTCGGCCCAATGTCGGAAAGTCGTCGATCATCAACCGACTTCTTGGCGAGGACCGCCTGGTGGTCGCCGACGAAGCCGGCACCACTCGTGACGCGATAGACACGCCGATGACTTACCACGGTCGAGAGCTGATTTTCGTCGATACCGCCGGCCTGCGCCGGCAATCCAAGGTCGACGAAGGCATCGAGTTCTATTCGGCGCTGCGCACCCGGCGCGCGATCGAGCGCTCCGACATCTGCATCCTCGTTCTCGACGCCGCCGAAGGCTTACACAATCAGGATCTCAAGATCGCCGCGCTGGCGTGGGAGAGCGGCCGCGGGTTGATCGTGGTCGTCAACAAGTGGGACCTGAAGGAGAAGGACAACAACACCGCTGCGAAGTTCGAGAAAGAAGCGCATGAGAAAGCGCCGTTCCTCAAGTTCGTGCCCTTCGTGTTCACGTCGGCGCTGAGCGGGCAGCGAATCACGAAAATCCTCGACCTGCTGCTCGAGGTCGATGCCGAGCGGCACAAGCGGGTGAGCACGTCGCAGGTGAACAGCGCGCTCGAGGAGATCGTGGGCCGCCGCCAGCCCCCGCAGGCCGCGGGGAGGGAGATCAAACTCAATTACGCGACCCAGGTCGAGACAGCCCCGCCGGCGATCGCGGTGTTCGGTAACAATCCAGACCTCGTGCAGGAACACTACGTCCGCTACCTGCACAATTCGTTTCGGGAAGTGTGGGGATTTCGCGGCAATCCACTCCGCATCATCATGCGGCGCAAGTCGGCGTAGATGGCGCCAATCATCGGCGTCATAATCTCCTATCTCGCCGGCTCGATACCGTCGGCTTACATCGCCGGCAGAGCGCGCGGCATCGACCTCCGAAAACACGGCTCCGGCAACCTTGGCGCAACCAACGTCGTGCGGGTGCTGGGCGCCAAAATCGGCGCGGCGGTGTTCATCGCCGATTTTCTGAAGGGTTTTCTGCCGGTGTTTTTCCTCCCGCGATACGCCGAGACGCTCCGTCCCGAGCTCTGGGCTCTGGTCTACGGCGCGGCAGCGATACTCGGGCACGTCAAGCCGATCTTCCTGCTCGGCAAAGGAGGAGGGAAGGGCGTCGCGACCGCCAGCGGAGTCTTCACCGCGCTCGCGGTGGTGCCAATGCTGATCGCCGAGGCGGTCTGGATCATCGTGTTCTACTTCACACGCTACGTCAGCCTGGCGTCGCTGCTTGCTGCCGCAGTGCTGCCCGTCGCCATTCTCGCGTGGTATCGCAAGCCGCATGGGCCGATTTTCGTCGCGAGCATTATCATCGTGCTGTTCGTGTTCTGGACCCATCGCGCCAATATTGGCCGACTCAGGCGGGGTGAGGAGCATCGCTTCGTGAAGAAGGCCGACCAGTCGTGATGCGATGCTCTGTCGTGGGAGCAGGCGCTTGGGGGACGGCACTGGCCGATCTGTTGGCGCGCAACGGTCATCTCGTGACGTTGTGGGCGTATGAGGCCGACGTCGTCGAATCGATCAACTCTAAACACGAGAACGTCAGATTTCTCGCCGGACACGCCCTCGCCCAGACTGTGAGGGCCGAGCGCGATATCGAGTCCGCCGTTTCGGACTCGGAGCTCGTCGCGTTCGCGACACCATCCCAGGTGCTGCGACGGATTGTCAGGGCGTCACTGCCGGCTCTGCCCGCAATGGCGCCGCTGGTGGTAGCCACCAAAGGCATCGAGAAAGAAACACTGTGTCTGATGACTGACGTCCTCGAGCAGGAGGTCTCGGGCGGGACGGTCGTCGCGCTATCCGGACCCAGCTTCGCAACCGAGGTGGTGAGCTGTCAGCCGACCGCGGTGGTCGTTGCATCGAGCGACGACGATGCAGCGGAAATCGCTCAGCGCGCGTTCAGCTCCCCGTACTTCCGCACCTATACCCACACCGACGTGATCGGAGTCGAGCTCGGCGGCGCACTCAAGAACGTGATGGCTGTCGCCACCGGAATCGCTGAGGGACTCGGGCTTGGGTTCAACGCCCGCGCGGCGCTGATCACCCGCGGCCTCGCCGAGATGATCCGCCTCGGCGCAGCGCTCGGCGCGGAGGCAAGTACTTTTGCGGGGCTCGCCGGGCTCGGCGATCTCGTTCTCACGTGCACCGGTTCGTTGAGCCGGAATCGCGCGGTTGGAGTGGAGGTCGGGAAGGGGAGGAAGCTGGAGGATGTTCTCAAGGATCGTGAAACGGTGGCCGAGGGAGTAGTCACGGCGCAGAGCGCCCGCGAGCTCGCGGCACGCCATGGGGTAGAGATGCCAATTGTCGACGCGGTGAACAGGGTGCTATTCGAGGGCCAGTCGGCCCGCGGTGCGATAGCCGAACTAATGACGAGAGAGCTCCGAGCGGAGGTTGATCGATGAAAGCGAAAGAGCCGGTGCAGGAGTTCTTTTCGATCGGCGATGTGTGCACGCTCACCGATCTCAAGCCGCACGTGCTGCGGTATTGGGAGAGCCAGTTCAAGTTTCTGCATCCCGCCAAGAACCGCTCGGGAAACCGGGTGTACCAGCGTCGCGAGATCGAGCTCATCATGCTCGTCAAGCAGCTGCTCTACACCGAGAAGTACACTATCGATGGCGCGCGCCAGAAGATCGACGAGTACCGGAAAAGCGGGGAGCTCCGCACCGTCGCCCGCGCGGCACTGGATTCGCAAGCCGTCGAATCAATGGAGACGGAGCTGCGTTCGATTCTCGCGATACTCGACGGACAACCCGAGGAAAAGGGAGCTGAAAGTTGATCGAGCCGCTGGTGGTTGTATTGCCGGTGTACAACGCCGAGCCGACGCTGGCCAAAGTCGTGAAAGACGTCAGACGAAATCTGCCGGGCGCATGGATTATCGGCGTCGATGATGGCTCGACCGACGGCTCGCGCAAGCTGCTCAAGACGGTCGTTGACGAGACGATAGAGTTCGACAAGAACCGCGGCAAAGGAGCCGCTCTTCGCGCAGGTTTCGACGCTGCGCTCAAGAAAGGCGCGGCGGCAGTGCTCACCATCGACTCGGACGGCCAGCATGACGCGGCGTTCGCGCCGGCCATCGTGGGCGCGCTCGATCGTGCCGATATCGTGATCGGAACCCGCGATCTCTCCGGTAAAGCAGTGCCCAAACACCGTCGCATCGCCAACATGATCTCATCCGCGGCAACACGCGCGGTCTCGGGTGGAAAGGTGCGCGACAGCCAGTCGGGGTACCGTGCGATCAAGGCAGAGGTGCTCCGCAAGGTGCACGCGGTCGGCGACCGGTACGAGTACGAAACCGATTTCATCATTCGCGCGGCGCGCGCCGGGTTCACCACCGTGAACGTGCCGATCTCTACGATATACGGATCTCCCAGCTACTTCCGGGAGTTTCGAGACGCGTGGCTGGTTATAAAAGTGTTATGGCGCCATCGCGCCGGAATCTTCAAGCGTTGAGACTGCTCTGTACCAACGACGATGGCATCCTCGCCCACGGGCTCGCCTGCCTGATTGAAGCCGCGAAACCGCTCGGTGAGATCACTGTCGTGGCCCCAGACAGGGAGCAGAGCGCGACGAGCCACTCGCTGACGCTTCACCACCCGATTCGACCGATCGAGCGCGGCGAGCGCCGGTACCAGGTCGACGGCACACCGACCGATTGCGTGATGCTGGCGGTGGAGGCTCTAATGCCGGAACGTCCCGATTTCGTGCTGAGCGGGATCAATCACGGCCAGAACATGGGCGAGGACGTGCTGTATTCGGGAACCGTCGCCGCGGCAATGGAAGGTCTGTCACTTGGCATTCCGTCGGTCGCCATCTCGTTCGCCGGCGGTGATCTCCGCGCCGACGTCAGCATGCTCGGCGATCAGGTCAAGCCACTGCGCACCCTTCTCGAGCACGTGCTTTCGTTGCCGTCGTTCCCGGAGCAGACGCTATTGAACATCAATCTGCCACCGCTGCGCGGCGATGACATCCGGGGCGTCAGACTGACCCGGCTGGGCAGACGGGTATATTCGGATTCGCTCAAGCCGATGCAGGATCCGTGGGGCCGCCAGATCTACTGGATCGGCGGGGGATCGATCGCCTGGTCGGGCGAAGAGACTTCCGATTTCCGAGCCATTCAGGAAGGTTACATCTCTGTAACTCCTCTTCATCTCGACCTCACCCATCACGCGGTGCTTGCATCGGCGGAGAAGTGGTGGCGACAGCCGTAACCGATCACGAGTATCGAGGCCCTCGCCAGCGGCTAGTCGAGCTGCTGCACGAGCAAGGCATCAACGATCTCGCCGTGCTGCACGCGATCGACCAGGTGCCTCGACACCTGTTCGTCCCGACGGGAGTACGCCACCGCGCGTACGAAGATTCAGCCCTGCCGATCGGCAACGGTCAGACGATCTCCCAGCCTTCAATCCACGCCCGGTATCTCGAGCTGCTGAAGCTCAAGGGAAACGAGAAGGTGCTGGAGATAGGAACCGGATCGGGATATCAGACAGCGCTGCTGGCGCAGCTCGCATCGCAGGTCTTTTCGATCGAGAGGATTCCGGCGCTGCTCGACACGGCCCGGGAAACTTTGCGCAAGCTCAACGTCCGCAACGTGTCGTTCCTCCTCGGAGACGGCACGCTTGGCTGGAGACAATACGGGCCGTATGATGCGATCCTCGTCGGCGCGGCGGCGCCCTCGGTGCCCGCGACGTACCCCGAACAACTGGCCGAGGGCGGGCGTCTGCTGATTCCGCTCGGCGATAAGGATGAACAGACTTTGTACATGTTCACGCGTCACGGTGACACGCTCGAAAAGACAGAGATCGCTCCCGTTCGGTTTGTGCCGCTGGTCGGCAAATACAGCTGGGAGGGCATCTAGTGCCGCAGCCGCAGCGCCCATTCGTTCCGCATCCGACCCCGAACAAGCCACGTCAGCCGCACGCGCTAGCCGAGTTTCGGTTGTCGAGACCCTTCGTTCCCGGATCGGAGCAGCCAGCCGCGACGGCGCCGGAGATAGCGCATGACAGGGCGCGCGAGAGCAGTGCCGGTCTGCCGGGGATCGAAGAGTTTCTCCAGGTAGAACTCGTGGCGACGGCCGTAGCATCGGATCAGGACCCTTACGAAGAATTCGAGGAGCCGGACGAACTGCCGCCGGTTGAGCATTTCCTCGATCCGCTACCGCCGGTGTCGAGCTTTGTCGACGAATTTCCCTCCAATTTCGAAGCCGGGGCGGGGAGTTCTAATGCGGGTGTAGAGCCCCTCGGCACGAGCGAGGAAGGGTGGCTGGAGGAGGCGTGGCAGAATTACGACTGGAAGGCCGCGGCATCACTCGGGGAGACTGGCGAGGCTGAGGCGTCGAACGCGTGGGCGGAAACCGACTGGGGTTCGATGTCGCAGCGCGCCAATGCGTCGCGTCCAACTGCGGCGCAGGCAATCGCCAGTGCGCTGGACGAGATCGCGCGACGGATCCGCGACGGCGAGCTGGTCGTGCCTCCGTCCGCCGCCGGCGTCGTCCCGGATCCGACATCTATCGCGGCGACACTGGCTTCTCTGCTGGGCATTCGCAAATAGGGACTGATGGAGACCATCCATCTCGAAGTCCGCGGCAGGGTGCAGGGCGTCGGGTTCCGCTGGTTTGTGGTCGAGAAAGCGCAGGAGCTGAAGCTCGCCGGCTGGGTGAAGAACAAGCAGGACGGCAACGTCGAAGTCGCGGCAGCCGGCGCCCGCGAGTCGTTGGCTCGGCTCGAATCGGCGGTGAGGACCGGCCCGCGTGCGGCTCGGATCGACGACGTTCGGGTGCTGCCGCCGATTTCCGCCGAGGATTTGCCGACTCCATTCGAGATCGCTCGGTAGTTGGCATCGTCGCGCGTTCTGTTCGTCTTCCTCGATGGGGTTGGTGTCGGTAATGACGACCCCTCAATCAATCCGCTGTCGGCTGCGGACGCGCCGGAATTGCTGGAGATCCTCGAGGGAAGGAAGGCCGTCTCGGAGTCGGTCCCATTTGTTGGCGCTCGGGCAGCGGCTATGGCGCTGGACGCCACACTTGGGATTCCGGGCCTGCCACAGTCCGGAACCGGGCAGATCGCACTCCTTACAGGACTGAACGCCGCCGAGCGCTTCGGTCGTCACTTCGGTCCATATGCTCCGACCACTCTGCGATCTCTGGTCGAACAGGAAAGCCTGTTGGCGCGCACCGCGCGGGCCGGCAGGAGAGTGGCCTTCGCGAATGGCTATCCCGCGGGTTTGATTGCGATGGCCGCCGACAGCGGACGACGGCCGTTGCCGCTACGCGCTGCGATCACCATCGCGGCTCTTGGCGCTGGGGTGCTGAACCGGGACGAGGCCGACATTATCAGTGGCAACGCAGTCGCGAGTGAGATCACCCACGATTCCTGGCGCAAGTTTGCGACTCGCCCGGATATACCTGCAATCGCGCCGGTCCAGGCTGGGAGAAATCTCGCCCGCATCGCTAACAGCCACGATCTAACGTTATTCGCCCACTATGCGACTGACAGCGCGGGACATCTGAAGGATCTTACCGCCGGAGTCGCCGCGTGGCGGCTGGTGGACGAATTCATCGGGGGTGTTGTCTCGGATCTCGACGACGATCTGCTGCTCATCATCGCCAGCGACCACGGAAACCTCGAGGATGCCCGGACACAGCATACCCTGAACCCGGCGCTCTGCATCGTTGTCGGGCCCGGGCATCAAAAGCTCGCCGGTCGATTACGTGCACTCACCGATGTCACTCCAGAGCTATTGGGCTTACTGACAACTCGAGGGTGCCGACCAGCTTGAGGAACTGCTACTTTTGCAGTATCGATTGCCCGTCACCGAACGCCCCCGTAGCTCAGGTGGATAGAGCAGCGGTTTCCTAAGTCTAAGATGCCGTACTATGAGAGTGTATTTTCATAGTGCGGCATTGTGCATCATTGGCATCAAAATGCACCATTGTGAATCACTGACCGGCAAACATTACGGCAAACAATTCGGTTCAGTCTATTGTTTGGACTCCCTGACTCCCAATTCACAATGCTTAAGCCGAGCGACGGCATTCGCTGGGCGTTCGGTGATTTGAACGGTTCGCGCGGTGCAACTTGGCGATTTTGGGGGAATAAG
>DATFGW010000023.1:0-4777 GCA_035249045.1 Gemmatimonadaceae bacterium
GCTGCCGGTCCGCGGTCGGCCGCAGCCACTGCCCGAAGTCGTTGGGCACATTCCCGCTCCCGCAGTGCCCCATCCCGGGCACGAGGTAAAGCTGCGCGAACTGATCGACGCGCGGCTTGCCCATCCGCGACACCAGATTCCTGTAGTACTCGACGCTGCCCTCGGGATTGTCGGCGCCGCCATGGTAGATGATCAGCTTCCCACCGCGATCGCGAAACGCGTCGAGCTTGCCCGATACGAAAGTCTGGAAACCGTAATGGTACGCCGGCGCGCCGGCCATAATGCCGTCGTAGTCAGTCGGGTAGCGCTCGGCCTCGATCAAACCCTGCCGGCCACCGTTGGAGCAGCTCGCGAAATAAGAGTGCGCGAGCGGTCGGGTGTAAAAGGCGCTGATCATCGTCTTCGCGAGCGTCGTCATCTCATGGATCGCCCGGTAATCGAAATCCGTCTGCTTCTCCGGATGCCCGACCGACCAGCGTGAATCGCGCGCGCCGCCTTCGTGACCCGTATCGGTCGACGCGCCGACGTATCCGCTGTTGATCGCTTCGCCGAGCCTGTAGTACGCGATCGTGCCGCCGAATCCGCCGTTGCCGGCGCCGAGCAGCTTCCCGTTCCATCCAGCAACCGGCAGCCAGACTTCGGCGCGAATGCGCGAATCTGGCGAGGGCGTAATCGTCGCCTGCACTCGGCAAAACGCGGGAAGATTGTTGAACCCGGTAAAGAATTCCGCTGGCGGTTTCCGTCCCGCCGGCAGACGAAATGCGCCGTGCGGTACGACCTGCGCACTCGTGATCGTCGTGTTCGGCACGGGCAGTCGCGCGAGATCCGCGCACGGGTCCGCCGCCTTCGCCGGCGCGGGAGAGCAGCTCCAGAATGCTGCAACCATCGACAGGATCGACGCGTTCCTCACCCCGCGATCCACCTGCCGATCAATCCAAAAGCGCTCAGCAGACCAACTGTCGTCATCACTGTTATGGCGGCCATTGCTGTTCCGAGCCACTTCGCTCGGTGTCGAGATCGCCCCAGCCCTCCGACCCACGCCAGAATCACCCACACCAATCCCTCGATCAGGAACCACGGCTCATTGAACAGGAGCGCTTGCAAATCAGCTTTTCTCCTGTCAATGGTCAGCCAGAACGGGTAAGGAATCTCGAGATGGCCTGCCAGACTCGACACACGCTGCACAATACCGATCAAAGCATGCGAAATGCAGCCCACCGCGATCACCCAGGCGAGCGCGTACAGAACTGGGCGTAAACGCCCATTGGTCCACCAGCGCAACGAGATCAGCGGCAACAGCGCTGTGATCAGCAAGAGCACACCGGCCACGATATTGATCCGCCGCCAGTCGTCCCACGAGACCGGCGTGCCCAGGATTCCAACTTTCCCGCCGAGGCCGTAGTACAACCGGTAGGCGGCGTAGCCGAACGACCAAACTCCGGCGAGACAACTCGCGCGAATGAGACGTCGCTCACTTGCAGTCACGGCAAGGTGTAGGAAAGGCGGCGTGAAACGCCGGGACGCCGTCCGGGAGTCGAACCCGGAGAGCGGGTCCGGCGCCCGTTTGCTTCGTGGGAGTCGAACCCACTGCGCCGGCCTCCCCTCTGGCGAACCGCGCCACGGCTATAGAAACGTAGTACGCTCAGCAACCGCTCAATGTTCGAGCGAGCCGTTTACACGTCGTCGTCCGCACGGCGAAGCCAGTGTTCGATGACTCCGACAGCGTACGCTTGCTCATATGCGGTGAGCTCGCGCCCCTTTTCAATGCGATGCCACTTCGCGAGACAGCCACGGCAGCACGTCGCAGTCGCGTGCTGCGCGACGAATACGGGGTGCCCGCGAAACGGAGTCTGCTTCCCATCGTTTCGCGGATCGGCCGGCGCCAATCGCTGCGCGATAAAGTCCGCGGCGTGCGCCAGGACGGTCTCCATCCCCTTCGATTCCAGATATTCCTTCTCCCTCACGCCCAGGCGAAATCGCCGCCGAAACGGCGATCGCGACAACGCTGTGAAGACATCGTCCAGATCTCGCGCCATTGCTCCTGCTGCGTTTGTCACTCAGGGAAGCGTAAATGCAACATACGTGTCACTGGATTTCGTGCCGAGCTTCCCACCCCCCGCCGCTGTCACGACGTATTGCTTGCCATTCACCGAGTAAGTGCTCGGCGTCGCATAACCCGCGGCCGGCAAAGTCGTCTCCCACAGCAGCTTGCCGGTCGCCTTATCGAAGGCGCGAAACTTCTCGTCCTGGGTCGCGGCGATGAATACCAGCCCGCCCGCCGTCACGATTGGACCGCCGTATTGCTCGGCGCCGCTCGGCTTGACTTTATTCCCGCTCAGCTCGTCGTGCTCGCCGAGCGGAATTCGCCACCGATAGGCGCCGGTGTTGAGATCGATCGCGCTCAGCGTTCCCCACGGCGGCTTGATCGCTGGATAACCACTCGAATCCCGCCAGCGTTCGTAGCCGGCGAACTCGTAACGGGCACCAGCCGTAGCAGCATGCGCTGCCGACGTGATGGAACGAGTCGCGCCCGCACTCACAGCCTGGTTCGCAGGACTCGCGCGATTCAGCAGGTAGTCGATCACAGCCGCCTTCTCATCTTCAGGCAATCGCGGGAACGCCGGCATGAATCCCCGCCCGTGCTCGATCACCTGATGGATTTGCTGCGCCGAGAGGCGACTACCGATCCTGACTAGTGAAGGCGCACGGTCGATACCACGTCGATCTGCGCCATGGCAGCTCGCACACATCGTGGAATAGACGGCCTCACCCCTGCGTGGCACGGCGTTGGATGCGGCCGTGTCTCGAGGTTCGCGCATCGCCGCGATCCACGGAACGTCGCTCGCGTTGACGTAGATCACGCCAGTCTCTCGATCGACCGCCGCGCCGCCCCATTCGCCACCGCCATCGAAGCCCGGCAGCACGATCGTCCCTTCCTTGCTCGGCGGTGCGAACAGCCCGTCGTGCCTAAGGGTACGAAATCGAGCCAGCGCTGCCGCGCGTGCGTTTGTCGTGAGATCGGTGATATCGGTCTCACCCATTGACTGTCGAGCGAACGGGGCGGGCGCCAAAGGAATCGGCTGGGTCGGCCACGCCTCTTCGCCGACCAGATCGGACGCCGGCACTGGACGCTCCTCGATCGGGAAAAGAGGCTGACCAGATGCGCGGTCAAACAGAAATACAAATCCGCTCTTGGTGATCTGCGCGACTGCATCGACCGGTTTGCCGTGGCGCGTCACCGTGAGGAGATTCGGAGCCGCGGGCAAATCGCGATCCCAGAGGTCGTGATGGACTGTCTGGAAATGCCAGATGCGTTTTCCCGTCGTTGCATCGAGAGCGAGCAGGCTGTTGGCGAAAAGGTTCGCGCCGTGCCTCGCGCCGCCGTAGAAGTCGGGAGTCGCCGAGCCTGTCGGGACGTAGACGATGCCGCGATCGACATCGATGCTCATGCCCGCCCACGAATTCGCGCCGCCGGCGGTCTTCCACGCGTCGGCGGGCCAGGTGTCGTAACCGATTTCGCCGGGGCGGGGAATCGTGTGGAATGTCCAGCGGATCTTCCCGGTGTGGACGTCGTACGCGCGAATGTCGCCGGGCGCAGATCCTTCTTCCTCGCCGACCCTCGTGCCCTGGATCAGGAGATCGCGGTACACGACGCCGGGACTCGTCGCGACGAGATAGGCGTCCCCGATGTCTCTGCTCAAACCGGCGGCGAGATCGACCCAGCCGCTGTCACCGAACGCGGGATCGGGCTGCCCGGTAGCCGCATCGAGCGAGTACAGTCTTCGGGCCGCGGAGAAGAAAATTCGGCGCTCGGCGCCGTCCGACCAATACACCACTCCGCGATTCGCATGGCCTTCGCGCTCACGGTTCGCGAACGGATCGAATCTCCACAGCTCGGCGCCAGTCGCCGCATTCAGCGCGACGACGTCGAGCGCCGGCGTCGTCGTGTACAGAACGCCATCGACCACGATCGGCGTCGCCTGGATCTGTGATGCACCATCTCCCGAATGGTAGGTCCACGCGACCCGCAGCTCGGCGACGTTGGTGTGATTGATTTGGGCCAGCGGGGAGTAGCGGCCGTTTCCGGGATCGCCGCCGGTTGTGCGCCAGTCTGCCGCTACCATAGAAGAGGAAGACAGCGCGGAAGAGGAGGACGGCGCGGGAGCGGCGAAGCAGGCCGCAAGCGTCGCCGCGGCAGCGCAGCCAAGGATCGTCGGAGCCAGAAATCGTGGACCTTTCACGGACCCGAAAGTACCGTTGTGCACCGTTCTTTGCTGGCCGATGTCTAATTCACAGCGCTTGAGGTGGTCCACCGCTTTGCAGGGAGGGAAGATGGCTTTCGCAATCGTAAGAATGGCGAGTGTCGCCGCCGTCATGTCGACGATGGCAACAGGTTTTTGCGGCGCCCAGCATTTGACGGGGGCGCATCCGAGCGCCGAAGTGCCAGCTCCGGTCGTGCTCGACAATGCCGGACTCTTTCAGGACAAGTTCGCGCAGGTTGGAGACGACGTCTTCATCGCCGGGCAGCCGACCGAAAAAGGTCTCCGCGAGCTGCGCTCACGCGGTGTGACGACGGTGGTCAATCTGCGCACTCCGCCCGAGATGGCACAGGTGCCGTTCGACGAAGCCAGCCTCGCCAGGGACCTGGGCATGGATTACGTCAATATTCCCATGCGCGGCACCAAGGAGATGCCTTACTCGCCGGCGGCATTGAAACAGTTCGCCGATGTAATGACCAACGCCAAGGGCAAAGTGCTGTTGCACTGCACGGTCGCCT
>DATFGW010000024.1:0-3826 GCA_035249045.1 Gemmatimonadaceae bacterium
CCGGGAATCACCCGCGCGCGGTAGAAATGGCGCGCCATCGAGCGATGGAGAATGTCTTCGATCAAGGTCGACTTGCCGCTGCCGGAAACGCCGGTCACCGCCACGAACAGTCCGAGCGGAATCTCGACGTCGAGCTTGCGCAGGTTGTGCTCGCGCGCCCCTTCGATGCGGATGACCCGATCGGGATCCATTCTGCGGCGCACTTCCGGGATCGGAATCTCGACTTCACCGCGAAGATATCTGCCGGTGATGGATTCACGATTGGCGGTGACTTCCTCGACGGTTCCCGCCGCGATGACGAGGCCGCCGTGCTTCCCAGCGCCGGGACCAAGGTCGATGAGATGATCCGCCGCCTGCATGGTCTCTTCGTCGTGCTCGACGACGATGACGGTGTTGCCGAGGTCCCGCAGCTGCCGGAGCGTATTGAGAAGTCGCGCGTTGTCGCGCTGGTGCAAGCCGATCGATGGTTCATCGAGGATGTAGAGCACGCCGACAAGGCGGGATCCAATCTGGGTCGCCAACCGAATGCGCTGCGCCTCGCCACCCGAGAGGGATTCGGCCGACCGGCCCAAAGTTAGGTACTCGAGCCCGACATCGTTGAGAAAGCGCAGCCGCTCGCGAACTTCCTTGAGAATGGGTCCGGCGATCTCGGCGTCGAGACCGGGCTTGCCGTTGTTGCGAACCGGAACGTTCTCGAAGAAATCGAGGGCGTCGGTTATGGAAAGCTGGACGAGGTCGCCGATGTTCTGGCCGGCGAGGGTCACCGCCAGCGACTCGGGCTTGAGACGCCTTCCGCCGCACGTCGTGCACGCACGCGCCTGCATGTATTCCTCGAGCTCGAGGCGCACAGAATCAGACTCAGTCTCGTCGTAGCGGCGCTGGATGTTGGAGACGATGCCTTCCCAGTGCGTACCGGAGGTATCGACGTTCCGACCGCTCCTGCCACCAGTACCATATAGAAGCTTGTCGCGCACCTCGGCGGACAGCTGACCCCAGGGAGTATTGAGATTGAAGCCGAACTGTTTGGCCAGACCGGGCAGGATGACCTTCTTCAGGTAGCCATCGGGCTCGCCCCACGGGAGGATGACGCCCTCGAGGATGCTGATGCTCGGGTCGCCGAGTATGAGCTCCTCGCTGACCTCACGGCGCGAACCGAGTCCGCCGCAGGCTGGGCACGCGCCGAACGGCGAGTTGAAGGAGAAGTGACGCGGCTCGAGCTCGGGCAACGAGATGCCGCATTCCGGACAGCCGTATCGCTCGGAGAACAGATGGTGGGTTTTCTCGTCGGCGCGCTGAACTTCGACGAGCCCCTCGGCGAGCTTGAGCGCGGTCTCGACGGAATCGTTGAGACGCCCGCGATCTTCTCCGCGTACCACGAGCCGGTCGACGACGACCGAGATATTGTGGTTCATGCGCCGGTTGAGGCGCGGCGGATTGGCGACTTCGACGAGCTCGCCATCAACGATTGCGCGGACGAAACCCTGTTTGCGGGCCGCATCGAACAGCTCGCGGAACTCGCCCTTACGACCGCGCACGAGGGGCGCGAGGATCTCGATCCTTGTGCCTTCCGGCCAGGTCAGAATCGAGTCGGCGATCTGGCCGGCGCTCTGTCGCTCGACCGGCCGCCCGCAGTTGGGGCAATGCGGGGTGCCGGCCCTGGCATAAAGGAGTCGCAGGTAGTCGTAGATCTCGGTGACGGTGCCGACCGTTGATCGCGGGTTGTGGCCCGCCGTCTTCTGCTCGATCGAGATTGCGGGCGACAGGCCCTCGATGGAATCGACATCAGGCTTTTCCATAAGGCCGAGGAACTGCCGTGCGTAGGCGGACAGCGACTCCACGTACCGGCGCTGGCCTTCCGCGTAGATGGTGTCGAAGGCCAGTGAGGACTTCCCGGATCCCGACAGACCGGTGATGACGGTCAGGCGGTCCCGCGGGATGGTTACATCGATGTTTCTAAGGTTGTGCTCGCGGGCGCCGCGTACGATCAGTGACTCTTCTGGCATAGCCTCGTAAAGTCGCGGATTGCATCGCGAGACTCAAGCCGGGCAATTCGGCCAAATGACAGGTTCGGGCGGTGTATCTTCTGGCGCGAGGGCAAGTTGGGGCCGATTTTGGGTACTAGCACAGGCGTCCCTTTTGCACCGGAGTGCATCATGCCGATCCTGAAGCAGCTGATCGATGTCGTAACCCTGAAGTCCGAAAAGCCCATGCGCCGGCTGCTGGCGTACTATGGGATTGTTGCCGTTATCGTCCTGCTCCTGGTGTATTTCTTTCCGGGATTCCTGGATCGAATCGCGGCACAGGGTCTGGTCGACGTGGATCAGGGGCCGACGGTCCTGCAGGACGCTCTCGCACCAACCACATCCGGCACTCTGTTCGCCAGCGGGTCTCTGGCTGAGCTGGCCCTCACCACGGTAATGATCCTGCTCGGCACGCTCGTGCTGATGATGCCGGTTACATGGGTGTACATGTCGGCGCGGCCGATCCCCGGACACAGTCAGACCATCGTGCAGACCTTGATCTTCCTGCCGATCGTGGTCGCCGGAATCGTGTTCATGGTTCAACACAGCCTGGCGCTGGCGTTCAGCCTCGCGGGCGTCATGGCAGCGGTGCGATTCAGGACAACGCTGCGGGACACGCGCGACGTCGTCTACATCTTCCTCAGCATCGTCGTCGGGTTCTCGGCCGGCGTGCAGTCGCTCGCGGTCGGCGCGCTGGTTTCGATCGTGTTCAACCTCGTGATCCTGATCACCTGGCGCTACGACTACGGTCGCAACGTCCTCACCCCGACGGCGAACTCTCAGTGGGCGGGTCCGCTCCACGCACTCGCAGGCCCGACCGGAAATCACGCCATCCCCGATCGGGATCTGGTGCTGTCTCTGACGCCCGAGAAAGCCGACGCGCTGGCTGACCGGTTCGATCGGGTCAGCCGCAAGCTGGGACGGAAAAAGAAACGCCCGCGCTTCGATTCGGTGTTGAGCGTGAGGACCTACAACGTGCCCGAGGCGCAGGCGCGGATCGAGCCGCTGCTGGACGAGAAGACAAAGCGGTGGGACCTCGACGAAGTCGTCACCAACGTCGGAAAGCCATCGGAGATCTACTACTTGACGCGGCTCAAGAAGTCGGTGCCGCGGGACGATTTTCTGACCGCGCTCCATGAGAACGCGGACGGGATGATCGATTCGGTTGACTTCGAAACCCGGGGTCCGGCGCTCGACACCCAGAAACGATAGGCATGACAGCTCTGCTCAGATCGTTGACGATTTTAGCCAGCGTCGTGGCGATCTCCGGGGGCTGCCGGCAGAGTGAGGAAGCACGCGCGGCGCAGCTGCGCGACGTGAAGGTAAGTCGCGAACGGCTGCTTCAGAGCCGCCTTGGCGCCGCGGATTCCAGCAGCCGGCCGATTCCACTCGCGCAATGGATCATGCCGAACGAGCTGCGCGAGATTTCCGGGCTGGCGCTGCTGTCCAACGGTCGGGTACTGGCTCACGACGACGAGGTCGGGCGGATTTACGAGATCGATCCCAAGACCGGTGTGATCGAGCGGAGATTCGCGCTCTCGGGCTCCCCGCGCGGCGACTTCGAGGGCATCACTGTCGCCGGCGACGATGTCTATCTCCTCCAAAGCGACGGCTGGCTGTTCAAGTTCCGGATCGCCCCGAACGGTGATGAAGCACCGTACGAGCGATTCAACACCCAGCTCGGCAAGGAGTGCGAGTTCGAGGGAGTCACGTACGAGGCGGACAGCTCACAGCTCGTGCTGGCGTGCAAGAAGGTCCACAAAAACAAGAATCTCAAGCACGACATCGTGATCTACAAGGTGATG
>DATFGW010000025.1:0-15524 GCA_035249045.1 Gemmatimonadaceae bacterium
ATACGAGACCCTAACTCTCGTTACGGGCTCACCGCGCGTTAGGGGCGGGGTGGCACGTTCAAGGAAAAGAAAAAAATGGCAACCGCAATTGATCTCAGGGGACTTGTCCGTCCGCAGCTCGTCGAAGCGACCAAGCGCGAAGACAATCCCAATGTCGCAGAATTCAGACTCCAGCCGCTCGAGCGCGGCTTCGGACACACCCTCGGGAACGCGATGCGCCGGCTCTTGCTGTCGTCGCTCCGCGGCTCGGCCGTCTGGGGATTCCGCATCGATGGTGTGCTCCACGAGCACCAGACGATTCCTGGTGTCGTCGAAGATGTCCATCAGATCATCGGCAATCTCAAATCGCTGACCCTGTCGCTCGACGAGGGCGTCGAGAATACCGTGCTGCGCATCTCGCGTGGATCGGCCGGCCCGGTGACCGCGAGTGACATCGAGAATCAGAGCGGTGTCACCATCATCGATCGCAACCATCACCTGTTCACCCTGCAGGGTGATCGCGAGATCAACGTCGAGCTATACGTCGGACGCGGCCGCGGGTACGTCGAGGCGGATCAGCACGTCGTCGACAAGACGCTGCCCGTCGACGTCGTCAGGATCGACTCGATCTACAATCCGGTTCGTCGCGCGAACTTCGCAGTCGCCGAGACCCGCGTTGGCCAGCGCACCGACTACGATCGTCTGACGCTGACCGTCGAGACCAACGGAACGATCACGCCGGAAGAAGCTGTGAGCTACGCCGCGGCGCTGGCGCAGACCCACTTCCAGTATTTCGCCGGCTTCGGCTCGCACGCTTCGGCGCCGCTCACTCCGGGCACCGACATGCCGGGCGGGGACGCGCATCGTCTCGCCGATCTGCTTCGCACTCCGATCGAGGATTTCGAGCTGTCGGTTCGCTCGGTGAACTCGCTCAAGAATTCCAACATTCGCACCCTCGGCGATCTGGTCCGGCAGAGCGAGAGCCAGATCCTGCAGGTCAAGAACTTCGGCAAGAAGTCGCTCAACGAGATCGCGGATCTGCTCGAGAGAGAGAATCTCAACTTCGGCATGAAGTACGAGGAATCTCCCGACGGCGTCCGCATCACGGATCAGGGCACGCCACCAAACCGTAACGTCGCCACCGTCGGCGCCGACGACGAAGAGGAAGTGTAAGGATGCGTCACCGTAAAGTCGGCCGGCAGCTTCGGCGCACCAGCGAGCAAAAGCTGGCGCTGATGCGGAGTCTGGCCAAAGCGCTGATCGAGCGCGGCGCGATCGAGACGACCGAGGCGAAGGCCAAGGAGCTGCGTCCGTTCGTCGAGAAGCTGATCACCAAGGCCAAGACCGGCACGCTGCACAACCGTCGGCTCGCCGGCCGCCACGTCGCGCACCGCGAGACCGCCGACAAGCTGTTTCAGGAGATCGGTCCGCGCTTCGCGAGCAGAAAGGGCGGATACACGAGGATTCTCAAGACCGGCCACCGCAAAGGCGATGGCGCCGAGATGGCTCGCATCGAGCTAATCGGGACGGAGGGCTGATGGCGCAGATCAAGAGAAATCGGTGCTACGTGTGCGACAAGGGCGTGGCCTACGGCAACAACGTCTCGCACGCGAACAACAAGACCCGCCGCACCTGGAAGCCGAACCTTCAGGTCGCCAGGATCGTGATCGACGGCAAGATCACCAAGGTGAAGGTGTGCACTCGCTGCCTTCACGCGGGGAAAGTGGTGCGCGCGCCGAGAGGGAAGAGCGCTGCGTAGTCAGGCTGGGAGTTTTGAGGAAAAGGGAGCCCGTGGGGCTCCCTTTTTCGTAACTGCAACTGGGTGCGCTGTGAAGTGCAACGGAACGGGCGGGAGGCGTCTGGGATCAGGTGCCTGGCGCCAGGTTACGACTGTGGGACGTATTCGTGCGCGCGAAAGCAGTGCCCTTTACCGTGAATGGCGCGTTGATCCGTCCCACGGTAGTTGCCTGGCGCCGGCCGCCTGCCCACCCGACGCCTCCCGCCCGTTCCGTTGCAGGAAAAAACGAGGTGTACCCCTGTGCCGCTTGCCGACTAACTTTGCTCCTGTGACCCACCCGATCCCAAATGCCTAAACGCGTCGACCTCCACCGAATCCTGGTCATCGGCTCGGGCCCGATCGTCATCGGGCAGGGGGCGGAGTTCGACTATTCGGGGACCCAGGCGGCGAAGGCGCTGCGAGAGGAGGGGTTCGAGGTGATCCTCGTCAACTCCAATCCGGCGACTATCATGACCGATCCGGAGTTCGCGGATCGCACCTACATCGAGCCCGTCACGCCGGAGTACGTCGAGCTGATCATCGCCAAGGAGCGGCCCGACGCGCTGCTTCCAACCATGGGTGGCCAGACGGCGCTCAACGTCGCGATGAAGCTCGCTGAGAGCGGGGTTCTCGAGAAGTACGACGTCGAGCTGATCGGCGCAGATGCCCGCGCGATCGCGATGGCCGAGGACCGGAAGCTCTTCGGCGAAGCGATGAAGCGGATCGGGCTTGCGGTCCCGCAGGGCGGCATCGCCACGACGTTGGACGAAGCGTTCGACATCCTCGACATCACGAGCTTCCCCGCGATCATCCGGCCGGCCTTCACGCTCGGCGGCTCGGGCGGCGGGATCGCCTACAACCGCAACGAGTTCGAGGACATCGTGCGGCGCGGGCTCGATCTGTCGCCGGTGAGCCAGGTGCTCGTGGAGCGGAGCGTCATCGGCTGGAAGGAGTTCGAGCTCGAGGTGATGCGCGACGGCGCCGACAACGTCGTGATCGTCTGCTCGATCGAGAACATCGATCCGATGGGCGTCCACACCGGCGATTCGATCACCGTCGCGCCGGCGATGACCCTCACCGATCGTGAGTACCAGACGATGCGAGATGCGGCGGTCGCGGTAATTCGCGAGATCGGCGTCGAGGCCGGTGGGTGCAACATTCAGTTCGCCATCAATCCGAGCGACGGCGAGATGCTCGTCATCGAGATGAACCCGCGCGTGTCACGGTCTTCCGCGCTGGCGTCGAAGGCGACCGGTTTTCCAATTGCCCGGATCGGCACCAAGCTCGCTGTCGGCTACCGTCTCGACGAGATCCCCAACGACATCACGGGTACCACGCCCGCCTCCTTCGAGCCGGTGCTCGACTATGTCGTGGTGAAGTGTCCGCGCTTTGCCTTCGAGAAGTTCCGCGCCGCGAACCCCGGCCTCACTACGCAGATGAAATCGGTGGGCGAGTCGATGGCGATCGGCCGCACCTTCAAGGAAGCGTTTCAGAAAGCGTTGCGTGCGCTCGAGACCGGCCGTCCCGGCTGGGCGACAGCGCCGAGCCTGGCCGACGACCGACTCGAAGACGATTCCCCCGAAACTCTGCGTGGTGCGCTACGCCGCCCGACGCCCGAGCGGATCTTCCAGATAAAGCGCGCGCTCGAGACGGGATTCTCGATCGAGGAAATCCACGAGCTGACGGGAATCGACCCGTGGTTCCTCTCGCAAATGCTCGAGCTGCTCGACGCCGAACGCGCGTACGCCGCGCTGCCGGCGATCGACCGGGAAGTGTTGTGGCGAATGAAGCGGATGGGATTTTCCGATCGCCAACTCGCCGCCGCGCGTGATGAGACGGAGACGCAGGCGAGGGCGCGCCGCACCGGATTCGGAATTCTGCCCGCCTACAAGATGGTCGATACCTGCGCGGGTGAGTTTCCGTCGGCGACGCCGTATCTGTACAGCAGCTACGACGAGGAAAGCGAGGCGCCGCGCACCGGCCGTGAGTCGGTCGTGATCCTCGGCAGTGGCCCCAACCGCATCGGCCAGGGCGTGGAGTTCGACTACTGCTGCGTGCGCGCGGCGCTCGCGCTGAGGGACCGCGGCTACGAGACGATCATGATCAACTCGAATCCCGAGACGGTCTCAACCGATTTCGACATCTCGGACAAGCTGTACTTCGAGCCACTCACCCTCGAGCACGTTTTGGACATCGTCGAGCGCGAGCAGCCGCTCGGCGTGATCGTGCAGCTCGGCGGCCAGACTCCGCTGAAGCTGACTACCGGCCTCGCGAAAGCGGGCGTGCGCATACTAGGCACCCAGCCCGACGCCATCGACATCGCAGAGGATCGCCGCCGCTTCGACGCAATCGCGCGGAGCCTGGAGATTCGACAGCCGGAAAACGGAACCGCCACCAGCCTCGACGAAGCAGCGGAGGCGGCGGAAAGGATCGGCTACCCCGTCCTGGTGCGCCCATCGTATGTGCTGGGCGGCAGGGCGATGGAGATCGTTTACGACGAGCGCTCGCTGACTCAGTACTTCGAGCGCGCCGCGAAAGTCTCGGAAGACAAGCCCGTGCTGATCGACCGCTTTCTGGAGGATGCCTTCGAGGCGGACGTCGATGCCATCTCCGACGGCGAGCGGGTCGTGATCGGCGGGGTGATGCAGCACATCGAGGATGCCGGAATCCACTCCGGCGATTCCGCCTGCGTGCTACCTCCTTATCTCATCGACCAGGAAGACATCGACGAGATGCGCCAGCACACCGTTGCGCTGGCAAAGGCGCTCAACGTCGTCGGCTTGATCAACGTCCAGTACGCGGTGAAGGATGGTCAGGTATACGTGCTCGAGGTGAATCCGCGCGGCAGCCGCACGGTGCCGTTCGTGTCGAAGGCGATCGGAGTGCCGCTCGCATCGATTGCCGCGCGGGTGATGCTCGGCGAATCACTCGAGGAGATAGGATTTACCGAGGAGGTCGCGCCGGCGTACATCTCGGTCAAGGAAGCCGTTTTTCCCTTCAACAAGTTCCGCGAGTTCGATCCGATTCTCGGTCCGGAGATGCGATCCACCGGTGAAGTGATGGGCATCTCCGACTCGTTCGGCAGCGCGTTCGGGAAGGCGCAGCTCGCCGCCGACAACGTCCTGCCGACCGACGGCGCAATCTTCATCACCGTCAACGACTCCGACAAACGTGGCGTGACGCCGATCGCGCGCCGGTTCCAGGAGATGGGATTCCGGCTGGTTGCTACGGCGGGAACCGCCAAGTATCTGCGCGCACGCGGCATTCCGACCGAGAGTGTGCTCAAGATCTATGAAGGCCGGCCGAATGGCGTCGACCTGATGCTGAACGGTGAGATCAACCTGCTGATCAACACGCCGCTGGGTAAGGAATCGCAGCGTGACGATTACACCATGCGGCAGGCGGCGATCGCCAACCACGTTGCCTACACGACGACCCTCTCTGCCGCCAACGCCGCCTGCGACGCCATTCTGGCGGCGAGGTCAAGACCGCCATCGGTGCTCTCGCTGCAGGAGTGGCACGCGCGCATCCCCAGGGAAGCAGGCGTCTGATGGCCGACCCGTTCATCCACGAGTCTGCCTACGTCGACGATGGGGCCCGGATCGGTGCCGACACAAAAGTGTGGCATTTCTGCCACGTTTTGGGCGGTGCGGTGATCGGGGAGCGGTGCTCGCTGGGCCAGAACGTGGTGGTAATGAATGGCGTGAGAATCGCCAATAACGTGAAGATCCAGAACAACGTCTCGGTCTATGAGGGCGTGGAGCTGGAGGACGACGTCTTTTGCGGGCCCTCGATGGTCTTTACCAACGTGGTGAACCCCCGCTCCCACGTGTCCCGGAAAAAAGAGTACAAGCGCACCCTCGTACGGCGCGGCGCGACGATTGGGGCAAATGCCACCATTGTCTGCGGCGTGACGCTCGACGAGTATGCGTTTGTCGGCGCGGGCAGCGTAGTAACGAAGGACGTTCCCGCGTACGCCCTGATGGTCGGCGTGCCGGCGAGACGGGTGGGATGGATGTGTCAGTGTGGGGAGCGGCTGCCGGACGCGAGTCCCGAGCAGTGCACCGTGTGCGGAACGAAGTACAAATTGTCGGGTGGCAAGCTGGGGAGAATCTCCTGAATTGAGCGACAAGAACTTTCGGATCGCGCTGGTAGGCGCGGGGCGCATCAGCAAGAATCATTTCGAGGCCATCGAACAGATCGACGGTCTCGAGCTTGTTGCCGTCTGTGATGCCGATCCCGAGCGCGCTGCTGCCGCGGGTGAGCGGTGGAAGGTGCCCGCCTTCACCTCGTACGAGACGATGCTCAAGGAGAGCAGCGCCGAGGTCATTACGATCGCGACGCCGTCAGGGCTGCACGCCGAGCACGGGATTGCGGCCGCGCACGCGGGTCGGCACGTGGTGATGGAGAAGCCGATGGCGATCTCACTCACCGGTGCCGACGAGCTCGTTCACACCTGCGACAAGGCGGGTGTTCAGCTTTTTGTTGTCAAGCAGAACCGGCTGAACCCGCCGATCCAGCTACTGAAGCGTGCAGTCGACCGCAACAGATTCGGTCGGATCTACATGGCGAGCTGCACCGTGCATTGGGCGCGTCCGCAGGAGTACTACGACCAGGCTCCGTGGCGCGGAACGTGGGAATTCGACGGCGGTGCGTTCATGAACCAGGCGTCGCACTACGTCGATCTGATCCAGTGGCTGATGGGACCTGTCGAGAGCGTGATGGCAAAGACCGCTACGCTCGCGCGACGGATCGAGACGGAAGACACCGGTGTCGCGATCCTGAAGTTCCGTTCCGGCGCGCTCGGATCGATTCAGGTGACCATGCTCGCCTTCCCGCGCAATCTCGAGGGCTCGATCACCGTGCTTGGCGAGAAAGGCTCGGTCAAAATCGGCGGGACCGCGGTGAACAAAGTCGAGAACTGGCAGTTCGCCGAATACGATGACGACGACAAGCTGGTGATGGCAGCCGACACCAATCCGCCGAACGTCTACGGCCTGGGACACCAGGGCTACTATCGGAACGTGCTGGCGGTGTTGCGCGGCGAGGCCAGGCCGGACACCGACGGTCGCGCCGGCCGGAAGTCGCTCGAGCTCATCCTCGGCATCTACGAATCCGCCAAGACAGGAAGAGAGGTTCCGCTGCCGTTGCGGGCTCAGGTTTAAGCGTCTCTGGCGTGTATCTTTAACTGCTTCCACCCGATTTCTTAACAACCCGATAGTCATGGCAGTACCACTTCTCGACCTCAAGGCTCAGCACGCGACGATCCGCGATTCGGTAATGAACGCGATGACAAAAGTCGTGGACGATCAGGCGTTCATTCTTGGCGAGCCGGTGGAGCGTCTGGAGCGCGAGGTCGCGCACCTTTCGCACACCACTCACGCGATAGGCTGCGCCAACGGAACCGACGCGATCCTGTTGTCATTGAGGGCGCTCGACGTCGGGCGCGGCGACGAAGTGTTGACGACGCCATTCACGTTCTTCGCCACCGCGGGTGCGGTGCACAATGTCGGAGCGCGTCCGGTGTTTGCCGACATCGAGCCCGACACCTTCAACATCTCGGTACAGTCGCTCGCGGCCAATCTCAAGCCGTCGACGAAGGCCGTTATCGCGGTCGACCTGTTCGGCCAGATGGCTCCAATCGAAGCGATCATGGACGCTGCGGGTGAGCGCCCGGTGATCGAGGACGCTGCGCAATCGATCGGCGCGCGGCGACAGATCGACGGCAAGTGGGTTATGGCGGGGGAGGCTGCGACCGTTGGGACCTTCAGCTTCTTCCCGTCGAAGAACCTGGGCGGTTACGGCGATGGCGGGATGGTAGTGACCCAAAGCGACGAGATCGCGAAGCGGGTGAAGCGGCTGCGGGTGCACGGCGGTATGAAGACCTACTATCACGAGGAAGTCGGGTACAACAGCCGGCTGGACGCGCTGCAGGCAGCGGTGCTCTCGGCAAAGATGGAACGACTCGCATCGTGGAGCGCAGCGCGGCGGAAGAACGCGGCCTATTACGATGCGGCATTCGCCGACCTCGACGATGTGCGTACGCCGACCATCGATCCTGCCAACGAGTCCATCTACAACCAGTACACCCTGCGCGTGGCGCGTCGCGATGCCCTGCAGGCTCATCTCAAGGAGAAGGAGATCGGGTCTGCCGTGTACTATCCGCTCTCACTTCATCTGCAACCCTGCTTCGAGTATCTCGGCTACAAACGCGGTGCGTTCCCGGAGAGCGAGAAAGCGGCGCAGGAAGTCATTTCGCTACCCGTGTATCCAGAGCTCAAGCAGTCCCAGCTGGACGAAGTCATCGACGCAGTGCGCGGCTTCTACGGCCGTTAAACCAATCCTTCCACCAACAGAGTCAGAAGTGTCACTCAAAGATCAGCTGCTGGCGAAAATCGAGAACAGATCGGCGTGCATTGGAGTTGTTGGACTCGGGTACGTCGGATTGCCCTTGGCGCTGGAGTTCGCCAAGGCCGGATTCAAGGTCATTGGCTACGACGTGAGCGATCGGGTTGTAAAGGCGCTCATGTCGGGCAAATCGCACATCCAGGACGTGCCAAGCAGCGAGCTCGCGCATCTCGTCAAAGCCGGGAAGTTCGAGGCGACGACCGACGAAGCGCGGATGCAGGAGATGGACGCCATCTCGATAGCCGTGCCGACGCCTCTGGCGAAGACGCGCGACCCCGACATGGGCTACGTACTGGCTGCCGCGGACGCGATTGGCAGGAACTGCCGCCCCGGCGTGGTGGTGGTCCTCGAGAGCACGACCTATCCGGGCACGACGCGCGAGCTGCTACAGCCGAAGCTCGAGGCGGCCGGTCTCACTGTCGGTGAAGACGTCTTCCTCGCGTTCAGTCCCGAGCGTGTCGACCCCGGCAATCCGACGTGGAATACCAAGAACACGCCCAAGATCGTCGGCGGCATCACTCCTGCCTGCACCGAGGTCGCGACTGCGCTCTACGCGACGTGTCTGGACACGCTGGTGCCGGTCTCGAGCACCGAGACCGCCGAGCTGGTGAAGCTGCTCGAGAACACTTTTCGCTCGGTGAACATCGGGCTGGTGAACGAGATGGCGATCGTCTGCGACAAACTGGGCGTCAATATCTGGGAAGTGATCGAGGCCGCATCGACCAAGCCGTTCGGGTTCATGAAATTCACGCCCGGTCCGGGAATTGGCGGGCATTGCATCCCGCTCGACCCACACTATCTCGCGTGGAAGATGCGCACGCTCAACTACAAGACGCGCTTCATCGATCTCGCCAGCGAGATCAACAGCGAGATGCCGGCGGTGGTGGTGAGGAAAGTCGCGCAGGCCCTGAACGAAGAGAAGAAGGCCGTCAATGGGAGCCGGGTGCTGGTGCTCGGAGTCGCGTACAAGAAAGACATCGACGACATGCGCGAGAGTCCCGCGCTCGACGTCATTCGCCTGCTCGAGCAGCTCGGCGCAGAGGTCGTCTATCATGATCCGTTCGTGCCCAAGTTCCGTGAAGACGGCCACGAACACGCGAGCGTTGCCCTCACCGACGATGAGCTCACTCGCGCCGACGCAATCGTGATCGTGACAGATCACTCGAAGATCGATTACCAACGGGTGGTGCATCTCGCCAGAGTCGTGGTCGATTCGAGGAATGCGACGGCCAAGCTGGCGAAAGGGAAGGGGCGGATCGTATCGCTGGCTTCGGCCGGCACCTTCGCGACGGCGTAGCTACCAAGCGTGAACATCTCGGTAATTGGCACCGGCTACGTTGGCCTCGTAGTCGGCGCCTGTCTCGCTGAGACGGGCAACAACGTTCGCTGCGCGGACATCGACGAAGGCAAAATCGCGCGCCTGCGCCGCGGTGAAATACCGATCTACGAGCCCGGCCTGGATCCCATCGTCGCGCGCAACCTTCGCGAACAGCGTCTCTCGTTCACGACGGACCTGGCGGAGGCGATCGCGTTCTCGGAGGTCGTGTTCATAGCTGTCGGAACTCCGCCCGGCGAGGATGGCTCCGCGGATCTCAAGCACGTCCTGGAGGTCGCGACGCTCATCGGGCGGCACATGACGCGCGAGATGGTGGTGGTCACCAAATCGACGGTTCCCGTCGGCAGCGCGGCGAAAGTTGCAAAAGCGGTCGCCGGTGAAGCGGAATTTCCATTTCACATCTGCAGCAATCCCGAATTTCTCAAGGAGGGCGATGCGGTCAAGGACTTCATGCGGCCCGACCGGGTCATTCTCGGACTGGACTCGTCGCACGCGAGGCGCGTGATGTCGGAGCTCTATGCGCCTTTCGTGCGGACCGGGAAGCCGGTGCTGCTGATGGACATCGCATCGGCGGAGATGACGAAGTACGCCGCAAACGGGATGCTCGCGACACGCATCTCATTCATGAACGAGATCGCGAATCTGTGCGACAAGGTGGGGGCGAACGTCGATTTCGTTCGCCGCGGCATCGGCAGCGATTCGCGAATCGGTCCGTCGTTTCTGTTCCCCGGGCCAGGGTACGGCGGGTCGTGTTTCCCCAAGGACGTCAAAGCGCTGGTCAGCATGGGGAAGGATTGTGGCGTGCCGCTCGACGTGCTGAAGGCAGTGGAATCCACCAACGAACGGCAGAAGCGGCTGCTGCTCGAGAAGTTGCGGGCAGCGCTCGGACAGAATCTGTCGGGCAAGCGCGTTGCAGTGTGGGGCCTGGCTTTCAAGGCCGGCACCGACGACATGCGCGAGTCTCCGGCGCTGACGTTGATCGATGCGCTGCTCGCGGAAGGAGCATCAGTTTGTGCGCATGACCCCGCCGCAATGGACTCGGGCAGAGCTTTGCTAGGCAACCGAATAGATTACGCAGAGACTAACTATGAGGCGCTTGCGGAAGCCGACGCGCTGGTGGTAGTCACTGACTGGAACGAGTACCGCAACCCGGATTTCGACAGGGTCAAGCGTACGCTCAAGCAGCCGGTCATCGTCGATGGAAGAAATCTTTACGACGTCGAGAAGATGCGGGACCTGGGCGTGCGATACCATTCCATCGGGCGCCCCTCAGCGTGAACATGATCGACGGCCGAGGGTAATATCATCCGGATGTCCAAGGTAAAGACAATGTTGCTGGTTGTGCTGCTCGCGGCGCCGCTGGCGTGCAAACCCCCATTCGATCCAAAGATCTACACCGACCCCGCGAAGCTGTACGAGGTCGCGATGGCGGAGTACAAGGCGCACCGCTACGACAACGCGGCAAAGGCGTTCGAGAAGCTGACCCTCGATCTGCCGGCGCGCGATCCGCGGCTCCCGCTCGCGTTTTACTATCTCGCGCAGTCGCAGACGAAGAATGGCGAGTATCTGCTGGCGGCCGGGACCTATAACCGCTTGATCGACGCGTTCCCCCAGGACACCCTGGTCGACGACGCGTTTTACCTCTCCGGCCGCGCGTATCAGCACGAATGGCGTGCCCCGCAGCTGGATGCGACGTACGGCAAGTCGGCCCAGGCGGCGTACGAAGCCATCACGTCTGCGTATCCGGATTCTCCCTACGCCCCACAGGCGCAGAAGGAGCTGGCGAAGCTCGATGAGTGGTTCGCGGAGAAGGACTACGACACGGGTTATCTCTACCTCAAGCGCAAGGCATTCGACTCGGCCATCATCTACTTCAAGGACGTCATCAGGCTGCATCCCCATGCGCCGAAGACCCGGGAGGCGTACCTGAGGCTTCTCGAGGCGTATCGCGCGATCAAGTACACCGAGGATGCCCGCGATCTGTGTGACGCCATGCGTACGGCGTACCCGAACGATCGCGACGTGCGCGAGGATTGCGGCCCGGCGCCGGCGAAGCCGGCAGCCTAGCGTGAGGGTCGGGGTCTTCGGCGGTACCTTCGATCCACCCCACGTCGGCCACCTTCTGCTGGCCTCCGATGCGCGAGAGGCACTCAACCTTGACCGGTTGATATTCATTCCCGCGGGAGCCCAGCCGTTCAAGATCAACAACCCGCCTGTCGCGTCCGCGCAGGACCGTCTGGAGATGGTCAGGCTCGCCGTAGCCGACGATGCGAACTACTCGGTTGACGACGCGGAAATCGAGCGGAAGGGGTTATCTTACACGGTTGACACGCTGGAGCAGCTGGCGACCCGATATCCGTCGGGGAAGCTCTTCCTGCTCCTCGGGGAAGATGCTCTCGCCGCGTTCGATCAATGGCGCGAGCCGGATCGGATCCGCGAGCTCGCGGCGTTGGCGGTGATGCGCCGTGACGGGGGTTCAACCGCAGCAGTCAAATCGGTTCCAGATGGTGTGGTCGAAGTCTCGACCCGGCGCGTTGATGTGTCCTCGACTGAGATTCGGGCACGTTTGCGTGCCGGTAAGTCAATCAAGGGATTCGTGCCCGAGAGCGTCGAAAGGTTCATCGAGGCCCGAGGGCTGTATCGTTGAGGCGGCGGAGTCCGTCTGAGGAAATTTCGTAAATGGCGTTGACAGGTTTGTTGAGCGGGGTGTTCGGTACTCGTCACGAGCGGGAGCGGAAACGCGTCCAGCCAATCGTCGACGAGATCAACGAGATTTACGAGCGCCTGCAGGGAGTTTCCGAGGAAGAGCTTCGCGGGCAGACCGAGAAATTCCGCGGTCGGATTCGCGAGCGCACCGGCGAAATCGAGGCCCGAATTGCCTCGCTCAAGGAGCAGAAGCGCGTTACTGCCGATCCCGCGGCGCGCGAGCAGATCGACAACCAGCTGAGTGGTGTGGACGGCCGCGGGGGCGCCGAGGCCGAGTTGCGGGAAGCGATCGCCGACGTACTCGACGAGCTGCTGCCGGAAGCGTTCGCCACGGCGCGCGAAGCTGCGCGCCGGCTGGTCGGGAGCAAGGTAATGGTCACCGGCCAGGAGATGGAATGGAACATGGTGCCGTACGACGTCCAGCTGATGGGCGGCATCCAGCTCCACCATGGCCGCATCGCCGAGATGGCGACTGGTGAAGGAAAAACTCTCGTCGCGACGCTGCCGCTCTATCTCAACGCGCTTCCAGCAAAGGGCGCCCACCTGATCACCGTCAACTCCTACCTCGCGCGGCGCGACTCGGAGTGGATGGGACATCTCTACAAGTATCTCGGCCTCACCGTCGGTTGCATCGACGACACCGAGCCTGGTACGATGCAGCGCCGCGCCGCCTACGAGTGCGACATCACCTACGGCACCAACAACGAGTACGGCTTCGACTACCTGCGCGACAACATGGTGCAGTCGCTGGACTATCGGGTGCAGCGGACGCACGCTTACGCGATCGTCGACGAAGTCGATTCGGTGCTCATCGACGAAGCGCGGACGCCGCTGATCATCTCGGGTCCGGTCGGCAACGAGAGCGATGCCGAGTACGCGCAGCACAACGCGGCGGTGGCGAGACTCGTCAGGCGGCAGACCGACCTGGTCAACGCCCTCGTCGCCGCGGGCGAGAAGGCGCTCGAAGCCGAGGACAACGATGAGGCCGCGCTCGCCTTCTACAAGGCGCAGCTTGGCGGGCCGAAGAACAAGCGGCTGCTCAAAGTCCTCCAGGAAACCGGTGTCAAGCAGCTGGTGCAGAAGATGGAGCTCCAGCACATCGCGGATCGGCGACTTCCTGCCAGCAAACAGCAATACCGCGACATTGAAGACGATTTGCTGTTCGTGCTCGACGAGAAGGGACATTCGGTGCACCTCACCGACTCGGGCATCGACTTCATGTCGCCCGATGCTCACGATGAGTTCGTGCTTCCCGATCTGTCGCAGCAGGTCCACGTCATCGATCACGATCCGGACATGACTCCGGCCGAGAAGCTTGAGGCGCGCAACACTCTGAACCGGGAGTACGCCGCCAAGAGCGAGCGCCTGAACATCGTCCACCAGCTGCTACGCGCGCACGCGCTGTTCGAGCGCGATGTCAATTACGTGGTGCAGGAAGGCCAGGTGCTCATCGTCGACGAGTTCACTGGCCGCACCATGCACGGCCGCCGCTGGTCAGAAGGCCTGCACCAGGCCGTCGAGGCCAAGGAAGGCGTGCAGGTGAAGGGTGAGACCCAGACCCTCGCGACGATCACTATTCAGAACTACTTCCGGCTCTACGACAAGCTCGCCGGGATGACCGGAACCGCCGAGACGGAAGAGACGGAATTCCACGAGATCTACAAGCTCGGCGTGTCGGTGATTCCGACCAACCGGCCGGTGATCCGCGACGATCGCCAGGATCTGGTTTACAAGACGAGACGCGAGAAGTACAACGCGATTCTGGAGGAGACCCAGCGGCTTCACGAGCTGCAGTTCCCGGTGCTCGTCGGAACGGTAAACGTCGACGTGTCGGAGACGCTCTCGCGCATGTTCAAGCGCGCCGGAATCCCGCACAACGTGCTGAACGCCAAGTACCACCAACGCGAAGCGGAGATCGTTGCGGGCGCGGGACAGCCGGGCGCGGTGACTATCGCCACCAACATGGCCGGCCGTGGTACCGACATTAAGCTCGGACCGGGCGTCACCGAATCCAAGCCGTCGCAGCGCAAGAACGCCGAGAACCAGATCGAGGACATGATCGAGTGCGGCGGCCTGCACATCATCGGCTCCGAGCGGCACGAATCGCGGCGCATCGACCGGCAGCTTCGCGGTCGCGCCGGCCGTCAGGGAGATCCGGGCGCGTCGCAATTCTTCCTGTCGCTCGAAGACGATCTGATGCGCCTGTTCGGATCCGACCGAATAGCGAAGCTGATGGACCGCATGGGCGCGGAAGAGGGTGAGATGCTGACCCACTCGCTGATCACCCGCTCGATCGAGCAGGCCCAGAAACGCGTCGAGCTCCAGAACTTCCAGTCCCGCAAGCGATTGCTCGAGTACGACGACGTCATGAACCAGCAGCGCGAGGTGATCTACTCGCTGCGGTCCTTTGCGCTGGAAGGCGGCGAGGAGCTCAAAGCCGAAGCGGAGAAGATGATCGAGAAGGGCGTGTCGAAGCGCGTCGAGAACATGCTCAACGAATTCGATTCGCAGGAGGAGTGGGATTTCGCGCTGGTGCGTCAGGATCTGCTGATGCACTACATGCTGACCGTCCCGGGTTTCGAGGACGGTACGCTTCCGACGAGCGAATCGGAGGCGTTGCAGCGAGCCACCGATGCCGGCAGAAAAGCGTTCGCGGACAAGATGGCGGGTCTCGGCGAGTACGCCGGCCAGCTACTGTCGCTGGTGATGCTCCACGTCCTCGACGAGAAGTGGAAGGACCATCTCTACGATCTCGATCAGCTGCGCAACGCGATCGGCTACCGCTCATGGGGCCAGAAGGATCCGCTCATCGAGTACAAGCATGAGGCGTACACGATGTTCGTGGATCTGATGGAGGACATCCACAACACCTTCACCGAGCGGTTCCTGCGCGCGCAGATCACCTTCGAAGCGGGCCCCCCGCCTGACATGGGCGGTGACGGCGGGCGGCCAAACGGCAGCGGGCCGCGGCGTCCCGTGGCGCCGACGCGGCGGTATAACGCCCTCGGAATTCTGGAAGATATCCCGCCGGGCGAGGGCGATGGTGAAGGAACCGACGAGACTCTGGACATCGGGCCCGAGGAGCCACCCCAGCCCGGCGCCGCGGTGCGGCCCGAGCCGACGGTGCACGTCGGCAGCAAGAGCTCGTCGCTCAGTAAGGTGATGGCGGGGGGCGCGATGGCGGGCGTTCCCGGCGTTCCCGGCGCCGCGTCGACGGATTGGTCGAACGTCGGGCGAAACGATCCGTGCCCGTGTGGGTCAGGTAAGAAGTTCAAGAAGTGCCACGGGGCGAATCTTTAGCTTATAGATCGCGACTCG
>DATFGW010000026.1:0-11927 GCA_035249045.1 Gemmatimonadaceae bacterium
CCGCACTCCAAGGTGCGCAAGCTCACCGGGCAGATCGGAACGACCACTCTCACCCTCGGCGATTTCAGCCACCTCCCGACGTACACCAAATTTCTGGTGTTCATGCCGCAGTGGGATTTTCTCAACTTCCTCGCCGAGAAGGCGCGGCGGTACCCGGCATTCCATCTGGAGATGAGCGCGGAAGTGAACGGCCTCGTCTTCGACGGCAATCGGGTCGCGGGCGTTCGCGTCAAGACGCAGAGTGGTGAGCGGGAGATGCGCGCCGACCTCGTCGTCGCTGCAGACGGCCGCGACTCGCACGTCCGTGAACAGGCGGGCCTCGAGACCATCGATTTTGGCTCGCCGATGGACGCCTTGTGGATGCGTCTGTCCAAGGAGCCCAGCGATCCCGACCAGTTGTTCGGGCGCATCGACTTCGGTCGGGTATTCGTGATGCTCGACCGCGGCGATTACTGGCAGTGCGCGCTCGTCATCGCCAAAGGCGGCTTCGATGATGTGAAGAAGCGCGGCATTGATGCGTTCCGCGCCGATCTCGTGCAGATGAATCCTTTTCTCGGGGATCGCGTCGACGAGATCCGCACCTGGGACGACGTCAAGCTGCTGACCGTCCAGGTCAATCGCCTGCGTCAGTGGTACCGCGACGGTCTCCTTTGCATCGGCGATGCCGCGCACGCGATGTCGCCGATCGGCGGAGTTGGAATCAATCTGGCGATTCAGGATGCGGTGGCGGCGGCCAACATTCTGATTCCCGAATTCAAGAGGGGACGGCCGATCTCGACCGCTGTGCTGCGCAAGGTGCAGGACCGCCGAGAGCTGCCCACTCGCATCGTTCAGCGCGTGCAGGTCGTGATTCAGAACAGCGTGATCAGCCGGGTGCTCGGGTCGAAGGGTAGGATGAAGCCGCCGCTTGTCGTGCGGTTGCTGGGGGCGGTACCGTATCTGCAGAGAATTCCGGCAAGGCTGGTAGGGCTCGGTTATCGGCGAGAGCATATCGCGCCGTGGAGCGCCGGGCGGCTTGCAGGCGGACACTGCTCTCCGTATTTCTACTGACTACGGCCCATTGGAGGGCCGCCTCCAATCCCACCAAGGAGGACCAATGTCTGCCCGATCGACCCGCCGCATCGCTGCACTCGCCAGCCTCGTCTTCGCTCCGCTCACCGCAACATCCCAGGCCGATCCGGCGTTCAAGGCCAGCACCACCAATGCGACGGCCGCGAACGAGTTTCGGATCGGGGTGAGAGACATGCAAAACCTCTCGCTCGACGCGGCCCTCCAGCATTTCCAGACGGCGATAAACGCGGATCCGAATTTCGGACTCGCCCGCGTCCTCTACGCCAGCTTCGGCCCGCTCACTCCACAGCAAGTGGAGACGGAGGCGAACCGCGCCGTCGCCGATGCCGCGCGCGCGAATACCAACGAGCTGGTCCTCGCCGCGGCGTATCGTGAAGCAGCACTCGGCCACAACACCGCCGCCGCCGCGCTTTTCACAGCGGCGGCAAAGATGATTCCGAACGATCCGTTGGTTGCCTGGCAAGCGGCCGGTGGATTTGGAGCGCCGATCACCGCAACCCGCGAATTCGTCGCCAGCCATCCCGACTACCCGCTCGGGTACAATACGCTCGCGTATCAGGCATGGTTCGACGGCGATCGCGCGGCCTCACTCGCAGCCGCAAAGAAGCAGATAGAAATTCTTGCCGACGCGCCGAATCCGTACGACACCTACGCCGAGCTGCTGCAGTGGAGCGGTGACTTCGCCGGTGCCGCTACCCAGTACAGAAAGGCCGCCGCCACCGCGCCCAGATTCCCGGAGGCATACGCCGGACTTGCCGAAGTAGCGGCGCTCCAGGGACAGTACGACCAGGCGCGGACATATCTCAATCAGGCGATCGCCAATTCCTGGACGCCGCGCCAGAAACTCGGCTACATGCGCCAGATCGTCGGTACTTACGCACTGCAGGGCACATCGGCGGCGGACATCACCAGGGCACTCGAGGCGGCAATCGCTGAATCGAAAGCCCAGAACGTTCCGAAACAAACCGCTCTGCTCTACTCAGAGCTGGCGACGGTGCAGGCCAACGCCGGGAACGTCAACGCGGCGCACCAGTCGATCGCTATGGCAAGAGCGGCGGACAAGGATGTATCGTGGAACGTGCACTACTTCGGCGGGATGGCGCACGGGCTGATGAAGCACTGGGCTCCGTTCGGCGAGGAGCTGTCCGCGATGAAAGCCCAGGCCGCGGCAGATCCTACGGTGCCCGCGGTCTTCGTCAAAGCTCTCGAGGGATATCAGCTCACGCAGCAGGGCAAGCCAGCCGATGCGCTCACGGTGCTGATGTCGGCCGATACGACGAACGTTCTGATAATGAGCCGGATCGCCGAGGCCCACGCCGCGATGGGACACGCCGACGTCGCCGCTGCCTGGAACGATCGGATCAACAAGGACTACTCGTTGGCGCTCGGGGATTTCACGAACGTCAATTCGCGGCGACGCGCTGCCCGCAAGTAGCGCGAGCTAGAGCCGGAACAAGTAACTCGCCTTGACGAAGAAATAGTCCGACGCCCGGCGCAGTGGTTGCCAGTTGAACCGCTGCGTCGGGTCGGGATCACCGTCGGCGCGGCTGCCGTAACCCAGAAACAATACTGTGCCGGGCGTCGGCGTGTACGAGAAGAGATAATCGCCGTGCGCCGAGCGCAGGCGCGATGCGAGCGCCGGCTGGCCGTCAATCAGCAGCGGGTAGTTCGTGCGGGTCTCGTCCCGCAAGTCGTCGTTCTCGCTCACATCGTACTCACCGACGAGTCGCATGAAGATCGCGCGGGTGATCTGGTACTCGAGCTTCAACCGTGGAATCATGTTGCGGGCAACGAGACTGTGGTCGCTGCGCCGGAAATAATCCTGGTAATCGAAGGTCCCTTCGACCCGCGCGCGATCGCTGGGGCGGAACGCCAGCGCCAGCTGAACGAGGTCGATGTCGGCCTGGGCCCACTCGAGAAAATTCTCGTCATGACCGCCGACATAGAGTAGATCGGCATTGAACTTCGACCACTGCGGCGTCGACAGCGTCAGCACGTAGTCGTGGTTGGTGATGCGCGGCCGGCCTGTGAACGGAAGGATCGCCCCGCCCGGGGCCTGGATCTGATAGCCCGAGTATAGCAGCTGGTCGAATCCGAAGGTCTCGAGAAAGTAGCCTGCTCCCACATTCCAGCCGCCCCGCAAACCAGCGCTCGCGCTCAGGTGCGCCTTCTTGTCCTGCGCGTCGCCGCTCCGGAAGAAGTGCGAGTACTGCCATTGATTGTCGAGCACGAAGTCACCGGTGAGCGTCTGCAGAAACGCTCCGCGCTCCCAGAATTTTGTCGCGCGATGATCGACCGCGGCGTGGACGATTCCCGGACGGGAGATGAATCCGCTGCGAGCGCGGAAGTTCTCATCGATGCCGGTGAACACGTAACGCAGACCGAACTTCTTGCCGTTGCGCGCGAAGATTCCTTCCCAGAGCGGCGCGTTGTGGGTGACGCCCGCCGCGCGATCGAAGCTGCCCGCGGCCTGGAACGACGCGCTGTACACATCGCGGAACACGATCCGCCCATCCACGTCGGCGACTCGATTGTAGTCGCTTCCGACAACGCGATCGGTGTACGCCATCCCAATACGTGACTGTCCGCCGAGGTCGCGCAGCGCGCGGAACACGTTGTAGAAAGTTCGACGGCTGTCGGGCGACAGGCTGCGATCGTCCGCCGCCGACAACACGCCGAGGCTCGTGCCCGACACTTTGCCGGTGAGCTTGAGGGCCGCGTCGGGCTGCACGATACGGCGCGTGTAGATCAGGTTGTGCGGGGTGCTGAACGCGTCGAGTCCCTCGAGGAAGAAGGGCCTCTTCTCGGGGAAAAAAAGCGCCTGCCGCGGGTCGATCACGACCTGCCCGGCATCCGATTCGACCTCGGCGAAATCCGGATTGGCCGCTGCGTTTAAGGTCAGGGTATTCGTGATTCCCCACTGGATCCGCCCGCCGAGCTGCGGCGATCCGCGATCATAGCTCCAGCCGTTGGCACCCGATCCACCCGTCGTCTTCTGGGTCAGCGAGGGATTCACGTCGAGCACCAGTCCGCGGTGAAGGCCGGCCAGTCCTTCGAGGGTGCCGGACTGGGAGAGGAACGAAGTATTCGCGCGCTTGGCGGGAACCCACGAGTCCTCGCGACCGGAATGCTGGACCTGGCGCACGACGTTGAGATCCCAGGTCTGCGCGTCCCCTGATTGATACTTGATGCTCTTGAGCGGGATGCGGACCTCGACCTCGTAGCCGTAGTCCGTCACTCTTCCCTTTGAGCTGAACACGAAATCCTGACTCAGGTCGGGCGACACTCGGCCGGAAAGGGTCGGCGTCCAGGCGCCGGTGAGGCTCTGACCCTGTTCGACGATGGTGCCGTCCATCTGCACGCCGAGCGGATTGACGGCAAAGACCTAGGCCTGGCGGTGGTCGTGGAAGGTGCCGATCAGAATCTGAACGTTGTCGTCGGCGGAGATCCTGTCACGATCGGCGAGGGTTGCGTGGGGCTCGCCGTGCGCCTCGAAGGCGCGGATTCCGAAGTGCACCGCGCTCGGCGAGTACCAGACCAGTACCTGGGTCGAGTCGACGGCGGGAATTCCGTCCTGTGGTGAGAACTCCGAGAATCCGGTGAGCACCGCCGCCTGCTGCCAAACGGGCTCGGTCAGCGCGCCATCGACGGTCGCCTCCGCTTCGATGCGCGGGATCGGAACGTGAACCTGATTATCGCGGCCGCTGAAGATGAGGGCGAGCGGGAGAGTTTTCGCGAGCAGCGGGGGAAGCATGAGACGAATGTCGTACCTGCTTCACCCGCGGGCAACGATTTTCTCCGTGTCTCAGCATTCCGGAGACAAGTCGGCCGTTGTGGTACGCGTGAAAGGGCGCACTCCAACGGCCGACTTTGAAACCGCTTCCCGCTTCCCGCTACCCGCCTCCCGCTCTAGTGGTGGTGCTCTCCGAGCGCGATCGTATAGGGCGAGCCCGGCGTGCACTTGATGGTCGAGTTGGTCGACGTGAACATGCCTTTCGGGTTGTCCTTCCAGAACCAGACGTGCAGGTCGTAGTGACGGAGCGAGGTCGGCATGATCGGCTCGTGACCATCCATCGGGCCGGCGAGGGTCTGGCCAAAGATCGTCGGCGCAGTCGAGCCCCCGACCTGCACCGGCACGAACCACTCGGCTCCGGCGAGCACCAGCTTGTTGCCGACCGGTTCGTAGATCAGGACCTGCGGCTTGGTCGGATCGAGATTGGGGCCGATGTTGGCGGCGTTCAGGAAGTGCACGCCCATCGCGCCAGGCGGATACTCGACGGTGCCATCCATCGCGCCGGTCGGGAAATCGATGCAGGCAAGGGTCGAGAAGTAACCGTCCTTGATTGCTACGAACGGATCCGCGTACTTCGCCAAAGCTGCTTTGGCGGTGGCGAGGTCGGCCGTTGGGGACGACGCCGCCGAAGGCTGGGCGTGGGCAGAACGGACGGGGATCGCGAGCAGGCTTGCGACAGCCGCCAGCATGGTAAGTCGGTGCAGCCGGTGCAGAACCATAAAATGGCTCCAGGAAGGTGGTCGCCTAGTTTGCTGGCGGGTGGTTGCGGAGTCAACGCAAACATCTTGCTCTCCCTTGCTCACCCTCAACCAAGTCCGTACCTTTCCGCCATGATGATCTCGCGCAACTACCGACTCCTTCCTACCGACCGCGCAATTAGAAATGCGGGGCGAGGGAGAGCGTGCGCGGGCAACAACACAGACTCATAGCAGGTTGCTGATCCAAAGCGCAAAGGCCTCTCCCTGAAACGGGCGAGGCCTTTTTTTATGTCCGAATTCCACCGGAGCCGAGCTCCAGGGTAGCGATGACGGAAAAGCAGGGCTTGTACGATCCGGCTTATGAGCACGACGCCTGTGGCATTGGCTTCGTCGCCCACGTCCACGGCGTCCCGTCGCGCGACGTCGTCGATAAATCGCTCACCCTGCTGGTGAATCTGTCGCACCGGAGCGCGGTCGCCGCCGACGCGTGCACCGGCGACGGCGCCGGAATTCTGCTCCAGATCCCGCACCTCTTCTTCCGCCGCGTCGCCGCGCCGGCGATCCCGATTCCGGATCGCGGCAGCTACGGCGTCGGGATGGTCTTCCTTCCGTCGTCACGCGGAGATCGCGCGACGTGCGAGAAGATGATCGAGGCCGCCGTCGCGGCCGAGGGCTGCACCGTACTCGGCTGGCGCGATGTGCCGGTCGACGACTCAGTCCTCTCGACTGCGACTCGTCGCGGGCGCCCCGTCATCCGACAGATCTTCGTCGGCCGGCTCGGCGTCGAGCGCGAGGTCGACAGCGATTGGGCCCTCGAGCTCACTCTTTACGTGATCAGACGACGCATTGAGGCAGCGTTGCGGTCGATGCAGCGCGGCAATGACTGCTACGTGGCCAGCCTGTCGTCGCGCACCATCGTCTACAAGGGGATGCTGACGCCGGCGCAGCTGACCGGATTTTACAGGGATCTCGCCGAGCCCGACGTCGCGAGCGCGATCGCGCTCGTGCACTCGCGATTCTCGACCAACACCTTTCCGTCGTGGCGACTCGCGCATCCGTACCGCTTCCTCTGCCACAACGGCGAGATCAACACCCTGCGCGGGAATCTCAACTGGATGCGCGTCCGCGAAGGCGTGATGCGCTCGTCACGTTTCGGAAAACGACTCGACGGACTGCTGCCGGTTTGCGGCGAGAACCAGAGCGATTCCGCGTCGATCGACAACGTGCTCGAGCTGCTTACCCTCGCCGGTCGTCCGCTCGCTCACTCGATGGCGATGCTCATCCCCGAAGCGTGGGAAGGACATTCCGCGATGTCGCCCGAGCGCCGCGCGTTCTACGAGTACCATTCGTCGCTGATGGAGCCGTGGGATGGACCGGCGGCGATGGCGTTCACCGATGGCCGACAGGTCGCGGCGGTGCTCGACCGCAACGGGCTGCGGCCCGCCCGCTACGTCGTCACCGCGGACGATCTCGTCGTGCTCGCATCAGAGGCGGGGGCGCTGCCGATTCCGGCTTCGCAGATCCGCGCAAAGGGAAGGCTCGAGCCGGGCCGGATGCTCGTCGTCAACACCACGCAGGGGAGAATTCTCGACGACGAGCAGGTCAAGACCGAGCTCGCGTCCGTGCGGCCGTACCGGAGGTGGGTCGCGGAGGAGAGGGTGGAATTGGAGGCGCTGGTGCGGGAGGCGGGAAGCGGGACGGGAGATGCGATGGGCAGCCCCTCCGCAGCCGCTTCCGGCTTCCCGCTTCCCGCTTCCCCCCTCCCGCTTCCCGCTTCGCGCTTCCCGCTTCCCGCCTCCCGCCTCCCGCTTCCCACCCTCCAGCGCGCGTTTGGCTACACGGCCGACGAGCTCAAGATGGTTTTGACTCCGATGGCCGTAGCCGGCGAAGAGCCGGCGGGCTCGATGGGGAATGACACGCCGCTCGCAGTACTGTCACGCCGACCGCAGCTCTTGTTCTCGTATTTCCGGCAGATGTTCGCGCAGGTCACCAATCCCGCGATCGATCCGATCCGCGAACAGCTCGTGATGTCGCTCGCGATGAACCTGGGGCCCCAGGCCAATCTGCTCGAGGAAACCGCCGAGCACGCCAGGCAGATCCGGATCGCGCAGCCGGTGCTGACGGAGGAATCGATCGAAGCGTTGCGCTCCGTCACCGAGCTCGAGCTGCGCGCGACCACGGTCCCGACTGTGTTTCCCGTCGCCGACGGCGCTCAGGGCCTCGAGGCAGCCATGCGTGACCTCTGCGCCGCCGCGTCGCGCGCCGTTCACAACGGCGCCGGCATTCTGATCCTGAGCGATCGCAGCGTCGATGCGGACAATGCTCCCATCCCCGCCGCCCTCGCCGTCGCTGCTGTCCACCATCATCTGATACGGAAAGGGATTCGCTGGCGCGTGAGTCTCGTCTCCGAAACCGGCGAAGCCCGCGAGGTGTCGCATGTCGCCTTGCTGATCGCCTACGGCGCGAGCGCGGTGCATCCGTACCTGGCACTTGAAACAGCAAGCTACCTAGCTGCCAGCCAAAGCTGCGAGCTGCCCGGAGTCCCGCCGACAGCTGCCAGCCGGCCGTCAGGAAAAAGCCCCGAGCCGCCCGCCGGCCCGCCCCCGGCCTCCCGCCGGTCGTCTTCTTTTGCAGTTAACGAGAGCCAGGCCCATTACATAAAGGCGGTCGGAAAGGGCCTGCTGAAGATCATGTCCAAGATGGGCATCTCCACGCTGCAGAGTTACTGCGGCGCCCAGCTCTGGGAGGCCGTAGGTCTCAGCAAAGCGCTAGTCGATCGCCACTTCACCGGCACTCCGTCGCGCGTCGGCGGGATCGGCATGGACCTCATCGCCGAAGAAACTCTGCGCCGGCATCGCGCTGCTTTCGACGACGCGACAACGCGCCTCGACGTCGGCGGCGAGTACCAGTACCGCGCCCAGGGCGAGCACCACAACTGGAATCCGATGACGATCGCCAAGCTCCAGCACGCGACGCGCGGCGAGAATTATTCGACGTTCAAGGAATTCAGCCAGCTCGCCAACGACGAGACCCGCCGTCAATCGACCTTGCGCGGCCTGCTCGATTTCGTGGAGCGCGACCCGGTTCCGCTCGAGGAAGTCGAATCGGCGACCGAGATCACCCGCCGCTTCTGCACCGGCGCGATGTCGTTCGGGTCGCTCAGCGCCGAAGCGCACGAGACCCTCGCCATCGCGATGAACAGGATCGGCGGCCGCAGCAACAGCGGTGAAGGTGGCGAAGATCGCGCACGCTTCGGCACCGATCGCAACAGCGCCATCAAGCAGGTCGCGTCGGCGCGCTTCGGGGTCACCGCGGAATATCTCGTCAACGCCAGCGAGCTGCAGATCAAAATCGCGCAGGGCGCGAAGCCCGGCGAGGGCGGGCAGCTGCCCGGCCACAAAGTCGATGCGATCATCGCGCGTACCCGCCACTCGGTGCCGGGCGTGACGCTGATCTCGCCGCCGCCGCACCACGACATCTACTCGATCGAAGATCTGGCGCAGCTGATTTACGATCTGAAATCGATCGCGCCGCACGCTGCCGTCTCCGTGAAGCTCGTCGCCGAAGCCGGCGTCGGGACGATCGCCGCCGGCGTCGCCAAGGCGCGCGCCGATCTCATCCTCATCTCCGGTGATTCCGGTGGCACCGGCGCTTCGCCGCTTTCCTCCATCATGCGCGCCGGCAGTCCATGGGAGCTCGGACTCGCCGAGACCCAGCAGACGCTGGTGATGAACGGGCTGCGCGGCAGAGTGAGACTGCAGACCGACGGACAGCTCAAGACCGGACGCGACGTCGTCGTCGCCGCCCTGCTTGGCGCCGACGAGTTTGGTTTCGCGACCGCGCCGCTCATCGTGCAGGGCTGCGTGATGATGCGGAAGTGCCATCTCAACACCTGCCCGGTCGGCATCGCCACCCAGGATCCGGAGCTGCGCGCGCGGTTCGCCGGGCAGCCTGAGCACGTCGTCAACTATTTCTTCTTCGTCGCGGAAGAAGTGCGCGAGATCATGGCCCGTCTCGGGTTCAGGACGATGGATGAGATGGTCGGGCGCACCGACATCCTGCGCGCCGCTCCGCCAATCGAAAGTGCGAAGGCGAAGACGCTGGATTTCTCGGCGCTGCTGCACCTGGCGATGCCGGCGACGATGGCGCTCGTCGATCGAGTGGAGCGCCACCACGTCCGCCGCCGGCGCGCGCGGCGGGCGCAGGTGGGCGACATGAACGCGAAGCTGGTCGAGCTCGCGGCACCAGCCCTGGAAGGCGCGAAACGGGTGACGGCGACGCTCGATATCACGAACGCGGACCGCGCGGTCGGGGCGACACTGTCCGGCGAGATCGCGCGACGCTACGGCGATGTCGGTCTCACGGAAGAATCGATCTCGATAAGGTTCAATGGATCAGCCGGTCAGAGCTTCGGCGCCTTTGCGGCGCGCGGAGTCTCGCTCGAGCTGGAAGGCGAAGCCAACGACTATCTCGGCAAAGGGTTGTCGGGCGGACGACTGGTGGTGCGTCATCCCCGCGCCGCGCAGTTCATTCCTGACCAGACGGTGCTGATCGGCAACACTGCGCTCTACGGCGCCACGTCGGGCGAAGCGTTCATCGCCGGCACCGCGGGTGAGCGATTCGCGGTGCGCAACAGCGGTGCGATTGCCGTCGTCGAAGGAGTCGGCGACCACGGCTGCGAGTACATGACGGGCGGCACCGTCGTCGTGCTCGGCAGAGTCGGCCGCAATTTCGGCGCTGGGATGAGCGGCGGCCTCGCCTTCGTGCTCGATGAATTTGGCGAGCTCGAGCAGCGCGCGAACAAGGCCCTGGTCGATCTCGTGCGCGTCGCCGACTTCGGCGAGCGTGATCTGCTGCGCAAACTGGTCGAGCAGCACGCGCGACTTACCGGCAGCGCGCGCGCCAAGCGTGAGCTCGGACACTGGGATCGCGCGCTGAGAAATTTCCTGGTGGTCGTGCCGCGCGAGTACCGACAGGTGCTCGAAAGCGAGAAGCGGGACGCGGGAAGCGAGAGGCGGGAAATCGGCCGCGGGATGCGGGAACTGAGGACGTCGCGCCATGGCTGATCCTAAAGCGTTTCTGACTCTGCAGCGCGCGACACCCGAGCGACAGGCGATCGAGGAGCGCGTCCGCCACTGGGGCGAGTTCTACCGTCCCGCGCCGGACTCGGCCGTGCGCACTCAGGCGACGCGGTGCATGGACTGCGGAGTGCCGTTCTGTCAGGGCGACAGCGGATGTCCGGTGCACAACATCATTCCCGAATTCAACGCGCTGGTGCAGCGCGGGGAATGGCGGCAGGCGCTGGACTCCCTGCAATCGACCAACAATTTCCCGGAGCTCACGGGTCGGCTCTGCCCTGCTCCGTGCGAATCGGCCTGCGTGCTCGGCATCGTCAACGAGCCGGTGGCGATCAGGCACATCGAGCAGACCATCGCCGACCGCGGATTCTCGGAGGGCTGGATCACGCCGAGTGCGCCGGCGCGCGCGACGGGATTCAGCGTCGCTGTTGTTGGCTCAGGGCCGGCGGGGCTCGCTGCCGCGCAGCAGCTGCGCCGGTACGGGCACGACGTCGTCGTATTCGAGAAGAGCGAGCGCGTCGGCGGGTTGCTGCGGTACGGGATTCCGCAGTTCAAGCTGGAGAAGCAGGTGCTCGAGCTGCGGCTGGATCAGCTACGAGCCGAAGGCGTGCAGTTCCGCACCGGTGTCGACGTCGGCGTCGACGTGACCGTGAAAGATCTGCGCTCCAATTTTGACGCGGTCTGCATCGCGACGGGAGCGGGAGTAGCTCGCGATCTCGACGTGCCGGGCCGAGCGCTCGAGGGAATCGAGCTGGCGATGGATTTCCTGACGGCGCAGAACCAGCGGCTCGAGCGGGAGACTCCGCTCGATGAGATCGAGCCGGCGCGCGATCGCAAAGTCGTGATCATCGGTGGCGGCGACACGGGGTCCGATTGCGCGGGGACCTGCATTCGCCAGGGCGCGGTCAGCGTAACGCAGTTCGAGCTGTTGCCCCAGCCTCCGGCGACGCGCGCGGAAAATACTCCCTGGCCGCTGTGGCCGATGCAGTTGCGCACGTCGCACGCGCACGAAGAAGGAGCGCGGCGGGACTGGAGCGTCGCGACGACGGCGTTCTCCGGGGAGAACGGCAGAGTGAAGCGCCTCCACGCCGTGCGCGTCGAGCGCCGGACGCTCGCCGACGGTTGCACGGATTTCGCCGCCGTTGCCGGCACTGAGTTCGAGGTCGAAGCCGACCTGGTGTTGCTGGCGATGGGGTTCACTGGGGTCGTTCGCAGCCGGCTGCTGGTCGAGCTCGGAGTCGCGCTCGACGGTCGCGGCAACGTCGCCAGCGACCAGCGTTATGCCAC
>DATFGW010000027.1:0-3365 GCA_035249045.1 Gemmatimonadaceae bacterium
CTTCTTGTGATCAGCCAGCTGCTTGAACCGCGCGAAGAGCGAGGAGAGCTCGTCATCCGTCAGCTCGTAGCCGAGCGCCTCGGTTTTTGCCCTCAACGCGTGGCGGCCGGAATGCTTGCCTAGCACCAGTCCCACGCCGTCCCAACCGACCGTGTCGGCGCTCATGATCTCGTAAGTGAGCCGATTCTTGAGCACACCATCCTGATGGATTCCCGCTTCGTGAGCAAACGCGTTGGCGCCGACTATCGCCTTGTTCGGGGGCACGCCGATGCCCGTACAATCTGAAACCAGACGGGACGTGCGGGCGATCTCGCGAGTTTCGATGTTCGTGTGAACACCGAAGAACAGGCTGCGGGTGTGCAGTGCCATCACCAGCTCTTCCAGTGCGGCATTCCCCGCGCGCTCGCCGATGCCGTTGATGGTGCACTCCGCCTGGCGCGCGCCGGCACGCACGGCCGCCAGCGAATTCGCGACCGCCAGTCCAAGGTCGTTGTGACAATGGGCTGAAACCGTCACGCGTTCGATCCCAGGGACGTTCGCGCGCACTCCCGCGATGAGCGCGCCGTATTCCTCCGGCGTCGAGTAGCCGACGGTGTCCGGCACATTGAGCGTAGTCGCTCCGCAGTCCAGCGCGGTCGCAAAAACCTCATAGAGAAATTGCGGATCAGATCTGGCCGAATCTTCCGCCGAGAATTCTACCTCCGCTCCGAGAGAGTGGGCGTGCGAGACCGATGCAGCCGCGGCGCTGACGACCTCCGCGCGGGTCATGCCCAGCTTGTGCTTCATGTGCAGATCGGACGTCGCGAGGAAGATGTGGATTCGTGAGTGCGCCGCCGGCGATACTGCCGACCAACAGCGGTCGATGTCGCGCTCGCTGGCGCGGGCGAGGCCGCAGATGGTTGGACCGTCCGCAACACCGACCTCGCGCGCGATCTGATGGACCGCCGCCCAGTCTCCATCCGACGCGGCGGGAAATCCGGCCTCGATGATGTCGACGCGGAGGCGTGCCAGCTGATGCGCGACCGCGAGCTTCTCGGCAGCAGTCATTGTGCATCCCGGCGCCTGCTCCCCATCGCGAAGCGTGGTGTCGAAGATGCGCACCCGACCATCGTCGGATCCGGCTCCCGCCTCCCGCTTCCCGCCTCCCGCTTCCCGCTTCCCGCTTCCCGCCGTCATGCGCTGGCCGCGCCGGGTACGACTTCCCTTGGATTCACGAAGGGCATCATCCGCCGCAGCGAGCGCCCAACATCCTCGATCCGATGATTGGTTTCCGCCGAGCGAGTGCGCTTGAAGCGCGGCAGACCCGAGTCATTTTCCGCGATCCACTCGCGCGCGAACGACCCATCGCGTATCGCAGACAGCAGCTCGCGCATCACCTTCCGCGTGCGATCGTCGACAATGCGTGGACCCGCGACGTAGTCGCCATACTCGGCGGTGTCGGACACCGAGTAGCGCATGTAGTTCAGTCCGCCCTGATACATCAGATCGACTATCAGCTTGAGCTCGTGCATGCACTCGAAGTATGCGACCTCGGGTTGATATCCAGCTTCGACCAGAGTGTCGAAGCCTGCCTTTACCAGGGCGGAGACTCCGCCGCACAACACCGCCTGCTCGCCGAACAGATCGGTCTCGGTCTCCTCCTCGAACGTCGTGGCGAGAACACCAGCGCGGGTCGAGCCGAGCGCTTTGGCGTAGGCGAGCGCGTCCTCGAGTGCGTGACCAGACGCGTCCTGATGCACGGCCACCAGTGCCGGCACGCCACCGCCTTGTTGGAACACCTCTCGAACGCGATGTCCGGGCGCCTTGGGCGCGACCATGCTGACGTCCACTCCGGCGGGCGGAATTATCTGCCCGAAGCGAATATTGAATCCGTGCGCAAACATCAGCGTCTTGCCGGGCCCGAGCTGGCGCTCGATGGAGTCGCAGTAGAGTCGCGCCTGGCCTGTATCGGGCGTGAGGATCATCGTGATCTGTGATTGCGCGACAGCGTCAGCGATGTCTGCGACGGAGAGTCCCGCGGCGCGGGCGGCGCCACGGCTGCTCGAATCAGCGCGCAGGCCAACGACGACATCCAAACCGCTGTCTCTCAGGTTCAACGCGTGCGCATGTCCCTGGCTTCCATAGCCGACAATCGCAACCCGCCGTCCCCGCAGACGCTCGACATCAGCGTCATCATCGTAGAAAAGTCTGGTCATGATGTCCTCAGCCCCCGTCGGCCTGTGACCACCACGGTCTGCCGGTATCTTCCAGGGGCCAGGCGTCCGCTCGCCGTGTCGAAGCCTCGAGCGCCATCGCCAGGCTTCCGGATCGCATCGTCTCACACGGGCCGAAGCCCTTCGCGCGCTCGATCAGCTCGCCAAGGCGGTCGGGTGTGTCGGTGATCTCCACGACCACCGTCTGCGACGATCCGCCGATGATTCGCGCTCCAAAACCTTCGGCTACCGTCCTGATTTCTTCACGCCGCGGCTCAGGTGCGTGGATCTTCACCAACGCTGTTTCGCGCACCACATACTGCACATTCGTCACGTCGATTACCTCCAGTACTTCGATTAGTCGGTTGAGCTGCTTGATCGTCTGCTCGGCGACTTCGGTGTCGACGAGCACCGTCGTGCGTTTCACGCCGGGTCTTTCACTGTCACCAATTGCGATGCTGTGCACCCCGAGCCCGCGGCCGCGCAGCAATCCCAGCACGCGGTTCAGCGCGCCGGGCCGATCCTCGACGAGCGCAATGAGGGTGTGTCTCACGCGGGTGCGCTCTCGCGCGTGATCATCTCGCCGATGCTGCTTCCCGGTGGGACGAGTGGAAACACGTTTGCTTCGCGCTCCACTCTGAAGTCGAGCACCGCGGATCCGTCATGGTTCCACGCCGCGCGGATGGCCTCGCGCGCGTTCTCGATGCGGTCGATGGTGAAGCCGCGCAGGCCGTACGCCTCGGCGAGACCGGCGAAGCTCGGGCCGGATAGAGGCGTACCGCTATAGCGTCGTCCCTCGAACAACTGCTGCCATTGCCTCACCATTCCGAGATAGCCGTTGTTCACGATGGCGACCTTGACGTTCCTGACGCCCTCCTGGCTGATCGTGGCCAGCTCCTGGTTCGTCATCTGGAAGCCGCCGTCGCCGACGATTGCCCAGATTGTTTCGTTCGGGTTGGCGATCGCCGCGCCCATCGCCGCCGGAACCGCGAAGCCCATCGTCCCGGCGCCGCCGCTGGTGATGTGGGTGCGCGGCCGCCGCCATTCGATCAGCTGTGCCGCCCACATCTGGTGCTGCCCGACATCGGTTACGACGCGGTATTCACCGCGCTCGTTCAGCTCGGCGTCCAGCGCGGCGTAGACGTCGTGCGGCATCAGCTCGCTAGTGTCGGG
>DATFGW010000028.1:0-46287 GCA_035249045.1 Gemmatimonadaceae bacterium
GTTGAGCGGGGTCGTGCTGGTGGCACTTCCAGCGAAGTAGGCGCCGTTGTTGTCAGCGGCGTACTGCTCTTCGTAGGTGGCCAGGTTGCGCAGGTCGGACTTCATCGCCGCGACGTACGCCTTGTCCTTGGTGTTCGCAAACTTCGGAATCGCGATCGCGGCAAGAATGCCGATGATAACGACCACGATCAGGAGCTCAATGAGCGTGAAGCCCTTTTTGTTGGAATTCATGGTTTTCTCGAGATTGGGGTACCCTGACAACGTCGGTCAACCCGGATGACGGAATCGTGAATTCAACCTGACGGCAAAGTCATAGTGCCGGGACATCGGCGGTTCCCCGCACTAATCGAAAAGCTCCGGCGAGACGCCGGAGCCTTTTGACTTCAATCGTTGGAGAAACGCGAAGCCCCGATGGGCGACGAAGAACGGCCCGTCGTCAGCGTCTGAACAAGGAGCCGAGCACGCCGCCGGAAACGCCACGCGCGTTGTTCACGCGTCGGAGCTGCTCGAGCTCGCCCTTGTCGAGCCAGATTCCACCGCATTCAGCGCATTCGTCGATCTTCACGTGCTCGGCGTGTTGCTCCGACAAATCGCCGCCGCAGCGCGGACATTTGTTGAGATGCGCCGCTCGCTCCTTCTCTCGCCGCTCGGCGTCGAGCTTGGCGCGCATCTCGTGAATCATCTCGAGGTTGCGCTTCGCGAAGTACTCGTCTTCGTTCCTGCTCGGCTTTTCATCAGTCGGCATCGCGGCTCCGTAACTCGGCTGACTGAAATATACAAATCGTCGCCCCTCCCCTGCCGCAAATGGTCAACGCGCAAACCAATACGTGGCCTTGACGAGGAAAACGTTGCTGGGGCGTCCGAAGATCATTCGCGTCTCGCGGCCGGTGCGGAAATCTCCCTCGAAGGGAAGGAAGTCCTCGCGCTGCTGCTGCCACACGAAGAAGATGGCCGAGCCGGGCCGGTACTCCCAGCGCACGACCGCATTTCCTCTCAGCGAGTGCGTGCGGAAGTCCGGGTTACCGATCGAGAACGGTGCGCCGATGCCCGGGCCGTCTGGATCGACGGTGTAAGACTGAACTTCTCCGGTGGTCGGGTCGGCGACAGGAGTGATGGTGCTGCCGTTGTCCTGGCCGTAGTGCACGTAGTCCTGGCTGCCCGGAGTCGCGAGCTCCTTGAAGTTCCGGTAGCGGCCGGCGGATGCGAACGGCTGGGCGTAGAGCTGGAACGAGAGGAGTGGTGACAGCGTCCACTCTATGCGCGTCGTCGCGGAAAGCGTCGTCTGATAGATGTCACTGAAGACGTAGCGCCGGCCGAAGGTCGAAGATGCAGCGGCGTCGGCAGCGCTGCGCACGTACTGAATCGTGTTGTGAAAGCGCGTGATCCCTGGCGAGATGGTGACGTGGATCGACGAGCTTGGACGAATGTCGAAGCCCAGACTGACGTCCTTCGAATAGCCCTGTTTGTCGTCGGCCCAATAGCTACCCGACAGAGAATAAGACAGCGTCTTGCGCGTATCCGTATCGATCTCCGTCCACAGATTCCACTGGGTGGGTTGGCGACCCAGCGGTCCGCCGCGGGTGAGACGATCGTCGATGGCGCTCGGATCGTATTCCGTGCCGGCGTAGACATTCCAGAGGTTGGTGAAGTTGAGGGTGATCTGATTGAAGAAGCTCGTCCAGATCTTGTCTCCGCCGTAATTCCAGGCGTGGTTGGTTCCCGCGAAGAGGTTGTAGCCGCGCAGGATTTTCCCCGCCTCGGTGTTGTTGTATGAAACTCCGGAGCCGAGGTTCTTATAGTCGACCCGGCCCATGAAGCCGAGGTCATTCACTTCATAGCCAGGGCTGATGGCCTTGGCGGTCGCCGAAAAAGCCCACGTCCCAAACTTGTTCAGGCCGAGCTTGGCCGAGTATCCAGAGAGTGAATTCGCATTCGGGTCGATGCTCAGGTAGTCAGCGTCGGGACGTTGGTAGTACCGGGCGCTGGATTGCTGCGCCGCGAGCATTACCGGCTGCGAGCCCTGAATGAGAGAGCTCGCGAATGCGCCGGTGAGCTGCCACGTTCTGTTCGCCCACTTGTGATCGAAGTCGACGCTGCCGACGTCGGCGCTAGTACGCAGCAGACTCTTGAAGGCGGTGTCGCTCAGGTCGCGGTTGACCGCGGTTCCGCCGATGCCAAGCACCGTCTGGCCATTGCGAAAATCGCGACGAATGCGGCCGACGAAGTAATTGGTCATCGGCTCGACGGGTGTCGAGGTCTCGACCCCGGATCCGTCGGAGACTCTGGCGGTTTCCTCGGCCGTGAGCGCATTGAGCAATCCGACGGTCCATTGGCCAACCTTTCCGGTCACTTTTCCGGCGCCGAGGATGGTTGTCTGCTCGGGCGCGTCAACGAACGCGCCGTTGACGAACCGCTGCGGTGCCCGACCGATGCGCCTGGAATAGAAGATCTGCTGGCTGCCGTAGCTCGGGCCGCCGTTGATCGAGCCGATGTTGAAGATGTTGGCGCCTTCGACGAAGAACGGCCGCTTCTCGGGAAAGAAAGTCTCGTAGGCGGAAAGATTCACGACGGCGGGATCGACTTCGACCTGGCCGAAGTCGGGGTTCACAGTAGCCGTGAGCGTGAGCCCGCCCGGCAGGCCGTACTTGAGGTCGGCGCCAGCTGATGGTTTGGTATCGTTCGAGCGATAGAACGGGTTGGCGGCATCGCCGGGCGCCCTGGTGAGCTTGGCGCTGACGTAGGGCATGATCTCCAGTCGCTGAGGCGTGGGGATGTCGACGATGCCGTAGAGATCTCCTTCATTCGACACGAAGCCGGGATCGGTGGTCTTCCATGGCGACCAGCTGTCGCGCTCGTTGCGGCGAGCCACGTCGCGCATGACCTGGAATCCCCAGATGCGCTCGGCGCCTTTTTGTGCACCGCCGAAGCGGAGCTGCGAGAATGGAATCCTGTATTCGGCGGTCCAGCCGACCGAGTCGACTCGGGTTGCGACTTCCCAGACTGCATCCCAGTTGAGGTCTTCGCCGTTGCGGTCGTCGAACTCGAGCACGTCTTTCTGGACGCCGCGCGGATTTACGGAAAAGCGGAACGACGTGCGGCGATCACGATACGAATCGATCATGACGTGCAGCCAGTCGGAGTAAATGCCGCTCGCATCGCGCCGGGCGAGCTGGGCGGCGATCGAATCCGGGTGAGCGTCGAACATTCTGACGCCGACGTAAAGCGCGTCGTCGTCGTAGAGAACGCGCACCTCGGTCGGATCGGTGGCCTTGGCGCCGACTTTGGGATAGCTCTGCATGAAATCCGACGATGGGACGGCGGTCGCCCATGCGGGCTCGTCGAGCTTGCCATCGATGCTTATCGCGCCGGTTAGCCTGCTTGCGCGCATGGTGCGAAGCGGCGCTGCCCCGGCTTTGGCGGAGTCGCCAGGCTTCTGGGTCGGTTGTGGATTTTGTGCGGCAGCGGGTGCGGACGCGGAGACGAGCAGCGCGACGAAGCACTGAAGAGAACGACGGGATGTCATGCAGCGAACGGGTTAGGGTGGGGGCGACACGGTCGCCGTCCGTTTTTAGACAGCCCTACGGCGAGAAAGGTTGGGTGGTTGCACTCTCAGCGGTCGGTCGGCGCTGGAGCCGGTTTTGGGCGAGGGGCTGGCACTTCCCGCACGCTGGTGCCCGAGAGCTTTGGCGGGACGAGGTCTGCTCCGGCACCTCCTTCGATGTCCGCCATCGCTGGATCGTTGGGATGCCGGCAGGCGGCTGCGGGGTCGCCCTCGAGCTCGTCAAGGAGCGCGCGTGAGCGCTGAATCTCCCGCTCGGTGCCACGGACAGTGATCACAGAAAGACCGAGCCTCGGCGTGTAGTAAACACTCCCGTGCGAGCGAACGTAGGGGCTGATGATCTCCCCTGCTTGCTCGGGCGAGAGGCAGGTCAACGTGATGGTCTCCGTTCTGAGTGCGCTCGACGCCACTGGTCCCGTGATCCCATTCCAGATCGTCTGCGGGATCAACATCGTCGATGCCACGACCGCGACAATGATCGCGCCGATAATTCCGCTCAACGTGACCACCAGGCGTCCGACCCGACGACGGCGCGAAAGCGTGGCCGACGTTTCGGCGAGACTAATCGGGCTCGTGAGAGGCAGGAGGTGGTTGAGAGTGCTGGCGGTGTCGTACTCCATCGCTCGCAGACGAGTGGTGAGGCTCGCGCAGTCGGCGCAGGTAGCGCAGTGCTGCATGACGGGCGAGTCCGGCTGCATTTCCCGGAGCGACACGGTCGAAAGCTCGGCGAGACATTCCTGACAATTCATCGAGACAGCTCGCTATAGGCAGGATGCGTCGCGAGCAGGCCATCGCGTATCGTCTTCCGCGCCTTGAAAAGGTTGGTTCTCACCGAGACCGGCTTCATGCCGGTGCGCTCCGCCGCTTCAGAAGGCGACAGTCCCTGGAGATCGACAAGGTCGAAGATCTCGCGCTGTCGCTGTGGCAGCGCGTCGAACAGCTGGCGAATGACTGTCGCGGCGCGTTGCCGGTCGATGCGGGCACCGGGGTCGGTAGTGTAGATGTCCCGCTGCGGCTGGGCGGCGGGCGACAGCACCAGCCGCCCGCGACGGCGGCGGGTACGGCGCAGCTGGGTCGCCGTGCGTCGAGTGATTCGGTACAGCCACGCGTCCAGAGAACCGTCGGAGCGGTAGTCCGACAGGCGGCGATGGGCGCGCACGAAAACTTCCTGGGTGATGTCCTCCGCCTCGTCCGGGTCGTGCGCGAAAATCAGCGCCCAGCGAAAAACGGCCGGCTGGAAACGGGTGACCAGTGTCGTGAACGCGGAGTCATCGCCGGCGGCGGCGAGCGACGCGAGCTGAGCATCGAGCGCGTAGCTCGAACGGTCGCGGTAAACGACGGCTTCGTCGTTTCCGCCTTCGCGGCTCTTGCGCTTTTCGAACCTGTTGAGGCGCATTGGAAGCCCAATATATGGTTGCGGGAACACGACACCCGACTCGCTCGCCACTCACGCTCCACGCAGTCTTCATTCAGAAGACGCCACCAACTGCGGGAGCGTTTACTAGATCAGCGAACGAATCCAGCCGCCATCGACGGCGATCGAGCTGCCGGTGATGTACCCGGCGCGGTCGGATGCGAGAAATGCCGCCAGAGCGGCGAACTCCCGCGGTTCCGCTAGCCGGCCCATGGGAATCTCCCGCTCCCATTTCGCGAAGGTCTCCTTGATCGGCGCTCCGGTGCGCTCCGCCGACGCGCGGGCAAGCTGCTCCATTCGATCGGTCCGGGTGTAGCCCGGCATCAGGTTGTTGACCGTAACGTTGAAGGGCGCGACCTCGTTAGCGAGGGTGCGGGCGAAGCCAGTGGCCGCGGCGCGCAGACTGTTGGAGAGCATAAGCCCGTCGATGGGCTGCTTGACCGCAATCGAAGTCACGTTGAGAATGCGTCCCCAGCGTCGCTCCTTCATTCCCGGGAGGACCGCGGTGGTCAGACCTACCACGCTGAAGAGCAACAGGCGGGCAGCCGATTCCCACATCTCCGGGGTGTAGCTCTCGAACGGTCCGCTGGGCGGGCCGCCGGAATTGTTGACGAGGATGTCCACGCGGCCGAACGCGTCGAATGCTGCAGCGGTGATTCGCTCGAGGCCTGTCCGCTCCGACACATCGGCGGCGATCTCGACCACTTTTACGCCCGACTGGCGACGGATCGAATCGGCGGTGGCTCGCAGCGCATCCGCGCCGCGCGCGCACATCACCAGGTCGACGCCTTCCGCGGCGAGCTCCTCGGCGATCGCGCGGCCGAGCCCTTTGCTGCTCGCCGCAACCAGCGCAACCTTGCCGCGAATTCCGAGATCCACGCTCAGCGCCTCAGGTAGTCGTCTTTCTTCTCCAGCCAATCCTGGCGTGGAGGACTGAAGACGTCGACGTCGAGGGTTTCCTCAAGCGCCTCCGCCTTGTGCGGAACGTTGGAAGGAATGAGCAGGACTTCGCCGGCGCTGACCGTGACTTCTTCGGCGCCGTCGTCACCGAGCCAGAACTTGAGCGCTCCCTCGAGGATGTAGGTGAGCTGCTCGTTGTCGTGGGAATGCTTGGGTACGATGCAGCCCTTCTTGAGGTAGACGTGAGCGAGCATCATCCGGTCGCCTGTGACCAGGCGCCGCTCGAGCATGTCGCTGACGCGCTCTTTTTTCATCGAGTCCCAGCGATAGAAAGTGCATCCGCTCTTGAGGCCCGTTGGAGTTCTCTTCCTGTCAGTCATTGTTTGTCTTTTGCGGCGAACACGATTCGTCCGCCCGTGATGGTGTATTCGATGTGCGCGTCGCGAATCGTTTCCGGCGCGACCGTGAGCAAGTCGCGATCGATGATCACGACGTCGGCGAGCTTGCCCGGCGTGAGACTGCCGATTTTCTTCTCGGTGAACGTCGCGTAAGCACCTCCGGAAGTGTAGGCGCGCAACGCCTCATCGACGCTGATTTTTTGCTCCGGAACCCAACCGCCTGGATTTTTGTCGTCGAGGGTGCGGCGGGTGACCGCGGCATAGATGCCGTAGAGTGGCGTCGGAGGCGCGACGAACCAATCGCTGCCGAACGCGAGCCGGGCACCGGACTGGATCAGCGAACGGAACGCGTACGTGGTTTTCGCCCGCTCGGGTCCGATCACCTTTTCCGCCCAGCGGCCGTCGTCGATGGCGTGATAAGGCTGCATGCTCGGAATCACGCCGAGCCGACCGAATCGCGCAACGTCCGCCGGTGCGATGTGCTGGGCATGCTCGATCCTGAAGCGCCGATCGCGGGGACCGTTCTCGCGCGCGACGCGATCGAAGATGTCGAGCTGGAGCCTGATGGCGCGATCGCCGATCGCGTGGACGATCACGTGAAGGCCGGCTTTGTCGGCGTTCGATGTCCACGAGTACAGATCTTCGGGCGTGTTGACGAGCAATCCGGTATCGGCCGGCGCATCGGCGAAGGGCTCGAGCATCGCCGCGGTGTGGGATCCCAGGGAGCCGTCGACGAAGCCCTTGAGCCCGCCGATGGTGAGCCACTCGTCTCCGCGACCGCGCGCGGCGATCGTATCGCGCAGTCGAGCCCAGGTCGAGAGCGGAACGGAGGCGTAGATCCTTGTGCGCAAGGTACCGGCGCGGCGAGCGCGCTCGAACACCGCGAGGTCGGCCCACGTTCCCATGTGATCGACCGAGGTTACTCCACGCGCGTTCACGTACGACATCGCTGCATCGAGAGCGCGGTCGAGCATCTCGGCGCTCAGGTCGGGCACCGCCGCGTCGATCAGCGCTTCAGCGTTGTCCTTGAAGACGCCGGCCGGCTGACCGTTCGCGTCGCGGACGATGGTACCGCCCGCCACATCGCCGCCCGTCATCGGAACTTTGGCAGCGCGGAGAGCGGCGGTGTTGGCGAGGGCCATGTGGCCGTCGAGGCGATTCACCCACACCGGATTATCGGGAGTGACCGAGTCGATCCACGCGCGGGTCGGCAGCTCGCCGCCCCAGTTCTGGTGGTCCCAATCCCCGCCGGTGATCCAGGTGCCGGGCGGGACGGTGGCGGCGAAGGCCTTGATTCGCGCAATGAAGTCGGCGGGCGATTTCGCGTCGCGCAGCTGAACGGAGGTGAGATTGAGGCCGCCGATCAGGAAATGCACATGCGAATCGATGAAGCCCGGAGCGACGGTTCCACCATGTGCGTCGATGACCCTCGTGTCAGGTGAGGCAAGGGCCCGGATCTCGGCTGACGATCCCACCGCAACGATATGCTCGCCGGAGATCCCGACGGCCTGGGCTGTAGGGCGTGCGGGATCGCCCGTCCAGACCGAGCCGTTGACTATTGCCAGAGACAGAGTCTGCTCAGGGTCCCGGTTGGTCATCGTTGGTGCGCACGCGAATAGGATGGTGGAAATGGCGATGGCGTAGCTAACCGCGACGCAGCGCCGACCAGCTCGACTGTTTCGGAGAATGGGCATGCCGATGAGTAGTTCCGCGATTGGAGATTGGCGCGACAAAAGAGAGAACAATCGCGGCGGCAGCGCAACCTGACCTCATCGGGTGACCGCACACTCGCAGCGAGCGTCATCAAATAGCGTCCCTGAGAATGCGTTGAGTGGAACTACCAAACTGAGAGAGAAGATGAAAAATAGAAATCATCGGAATGCTTTTCTTGCGCTCACGGCGATGATGGCTTTCGCGGGGCTTAAGACCGCGGCCGCCCAGAATACGCTGCATCCCTCCTTCTACGGCTCGGCGGAAGTCGACACTCGGCACAGCCAGTTCTACCTGCTCGGGATGTACGTCGGGGTCGGCGGACTCGGATGGTCGCCCTACTTCAACGTCAACGGATACGCGCTGCACTATCGCCCGGTTCCGGCGCTGACCGAGACATCGACGCTCAGCGCGGTTGCTCCGACCGTCGGGCTCGCGTACGCGAGCCGCGCCAACGGCGTGTCGTTCGGCGCCGGCTATACGTTAGTCCACAACGAGAATCCGGGAGCGCCGGGTGCGGAGGGCGGCGGCACCAGCGGTGTAACCGCGAGCTTCGGGGCGTACCACAACGCATCGGGCCGCCGGGCGCTGCGCACTCAGCTTCTCTCGAACTACAACTTCGACAGCCAGTACATCTGGGCGCGCGCTCGTGGGTCGATTCCATTCGGAGCCGGATCGCGCATCGGTGCCGAGGTCGTCGGGCAGGGTGGCGGTAAGGACAACAATACGAGCAACTCGTGGCAGGCCGGACCGACCTTCGAGTACGCGTGGAGTCGGCGGCTGAGGACTACGGTTGCAGCCGGTTGGAAGTCCGTCGGCGGCTCGCTGTTCGCGGAGCGGGAAAATGCCGGATACGCGAAGCTCGAGTTTTCGTTTTCGCCGTAAAAGAAGGGCTGAGAGACGGCAGCTCCGTCAGACTCGAATCGAGTACTCGGACTAACGGCATCGACAATAGCGGACTGATCGAGAATCGCAGACTATCGAGGACCGTCCTCGGTAGTCCGCAGTAGTTCTCCATCCTCAATTAGTCCGCGATCGTCGATGCACTTAGTCTGAGTACTAGATCCCCATCTAGATCAACTTACCGGGACCACCGGATGCTTGAGATGAAATCCCGTCGCCTCCTGGTACGCTCGCGCGACTGCCAGCAGCTTCCCCTCCTCGTATAGGCCGGCGAGGAAAGTGATGGAGACCGGTGTACCGTCATCGCGAAACCCATTGGGAAGGATGACGGCGGGGTGGCCGGTAAGATTGGTCGCCACGAGCTGGTTCAGATTTGCGGCGCCGGTCGGCGTGACGATGACGTCGACGGTCTTCATCAGATCGTCCCACTTCCGGATCGCGATGGAGCGCAGACGGTTCGCGTTGACGTAATCAACTGCCGGAATGAACCGCGATGTGCGGAACGTATTCGGCCAGTCGAACTTGCCCTGTTGCACCAGCTCCTTGTCGCGATCGGAGCGCGTGAGCTCGTCGAACGCCGCCGCCGCCTCGGCGGTGAGGATGATGCGCATTGGATCGTACGGCACATCCGGCAGATCGACGGGAATCAGATTGAGGCCCATCCGCCTGAGAACCCTGAGGGCCGCGTCGTCAAACGTCTTCGTCGGATGCAGATTGCGCTTCGGATCGTTGGGATCGGTCTGCGGAGTATCGAACGCCGATTTCACGTAGCCGATTCTGAGCTTTTTCGGAGAAAGAGTCGCATCCCAGTGGTACGGCGCGGGAACGACGGTATTGTCCTGGCCGTCGGGTCCGTAGATCGCGTCAAGGACGAGCGCGCAATCTTCTACGCTGCGGCAAATCGGCCCGAGCTTGTCCATGGTCCACGACAGCGCCATCGCTCCGGTGCGCGGCACTCTGCCGAAGGTCGGCCGCAGTCCAGTAGTGCCGCAACGCGTCGACGGCGACGAGATGGAGCCAAGCGTCTCACTGCCGATCGAAAATCCAACCAGGCCGGCAGCGGTCGCCGATGCGGGACCGGCGGATGAGCCACTCGAGCCCTGATCGACCTTCCACGGATTTTTGGTCGTCGCGCCAAACCAGATATCGCCCTGCGCGAGCTCGCCGAGGCTGAGCTTGGCGAGCAGGACGGCTCCGGCGTCGTCCAGTCGCTTCACGACAGTGGCGTCGGTGTCGATGACCTGATCCCTGTAAGGACCCGCGCCCCAGGTTGTCTTGTAGCCGCGCACGGCGAGGAGATCCTTTGCGCCCCACGGGATCCCGTGCAGCGGGCCGCGGTAACGGCCGCGCGAAATCTCACGGTCCGCGGCGGCCGCCTGGCGGAGCGCGCGATCCTCGGTGAGCGTGATCACGCACTTGAGGACGGGATCGTATTTCTTGAGTCGCGCGAGATACATGCGCGTCAGCTGCGTCGATGTCACCCGCCCGCGACGTACGAGCTCGGACAATTCGGTAACAGGAAGAAACGCGAGCTCTTCGACATCGCGTGGCATTGACCGCAGTGGGACGGTGCTTCGCACCATCGGCCGCTTCGGCTCCTCGGTAATCTTCTTCCCGGGCGGAAGCGGGTCGAAGACGATCGCCGGGCTGACGGAATTGTCGAGCGGAATCTTGTGGAGGGCCTCGATGCGCTGCTCCTGCTGCTTCAGTCCGTCGAGCATCAGCTCGCGCTCGGACGGGTCGAAATGCACCCCGGCGACTTCTTCGGCGCTAGCGATGGTGTCGACGGTGATCTCCTCGCCGTTGGCCACTTTCGCCCAGAGGACACCCGGAAAAAGCGTCGAGGTGAGGCCGACTCCGGCGAAGTAGGACATGAAGCGGCGGCGGTCCAGTTCTGCGGGCATCCTACGGCTCCTATTGGGTCTACGGATCGGGTTAACGGCAACTGAACGGGTGCGAGACGTCAGTAGCGTAGTGACCAGCTTTTAGTTCATTACGTCGGGACGCGATTGGTGGCATTCACGGTACCGGCAGCCGCTTGTGCCGTACTCCGGTTAGAAACGTCCCGACGTCCTGAACTAAACACTGGCATCTATGCCGCTGACGTCTCACACCCGTTCAGTTGCAGTTCACTAATCTGTACGGCATGGACTTACCAAAATCACACCTGCGATTTCGAGAACGCGGGCTCTCCATCAAATTCCTGCAATTTTTCGACGTGCATCCACGAGTGTTTCGAGCCGATGACGTTGAGGAGCGAAAGAATCTCGCCGTCGCCGAATTTGGACGACGGATCGCGAAGCACGAAGCGGCAGCGGAAGTGGTCTACGAGAGAGACCCGGCGATCGCTTCCCGGAAATACCAGCGCGCCGCGGTTGGTGATCATCTGCAGCTTGAGCGGCGAGGATTGGGTGAGGGGCTCGAGAGTCGCGGCCAGCGCTTTCGGCTCCAGGTTTGATTCGACATAGACATCGACACCTACCAGGCGCCGGCTTTCCGCCGGCACGACATTGACGGCCAGCTGCGCCGCGGGCAGATCGACTTTGGTGTATTTCTTCGGCGGGCTGAGCTTCGAGCGCTTGCCAAGATTGCCGATGACGGCTTTGGTAAAATCGGTCGTACTGGCCGGCTTCTCCGCACCCATCATGTCGCTGGTTCGAATGCCGCTCTCGAGCGTGACGAGCACCGCCTGCTCCACATCGTTCGCCGCTTTGCCTTCTCCGATGTGACGCAGCATCATCGCGCCGCTCAAAACCAGCGCTGTCGGATTCGCCTTGTTCTTGCCGGCGATGTCTGGCGCCGAGCCGTGCACTGCCTCGAAGATCGAAACGTCGTTGCCAATGTTGGCCGACGGCGCGAAGCCGAGCCCACCGGTGAGTCCCGACGTCAGGTCGCTGAGGATGTCGCCGTTCATGTTGGTGGTCACGATCACGTCAAACTGCTCGGGACGCATCGCCAGCTGGTGAGCGCAGTTGTCGATGAGGATGTGCTTCGACGTGATCGACGGATACTTCGGCGCGAATTCCTCGAAGGTGTGCTGGAGCAGGCCTTCGGTGAGCTTCATGATGTTGGACTTGGTCGCGCAGTGGACGGCTTTGCGTCCTTCGGCGAGCGCGAACGCGAATGCGAGCTTGACGATCTTCTCGCAGCCTTCCCGCGAGATCAGCTTGAGGCCCTCGGCGACGCCCGGCGTCTGCATGTACTCGATGCCGGCGTAGAGATCCTCGATGTTCTCGCGAACGATGACTATGTCGAGCGCGCGGCCGGTGAACGCCGTTTGAACTCCGGGCAGCTCGCGAACCGGGCGGATGTTGCCGTAGGTCTCGAACAGCGTGCGGAGGGTAACGTTGGCGCTTCGATTTCCGTAACCGATGGGAGTCTCGAGCGGCCCCTTGAGGACGACTTTGGTGCGCTCGATCGAGGCGATGGTGTCGGTGGGGATTCCTGTGGCGATTCCTTTCTGGAAGACGCGGGCGCCGGCCTCGCACTTCTCGAACTCGACGGCGACGCCGGTGGCGTTTATGATCTCGAGGGCTGAATCAACGACCTCCGGGCCAATGCCATCACCCGGCAGGACGGTTATCTTTCGTTTCGCTGGTGTCATGCAGGGAAGTTAATCCCTGCTGGAAGTCGCCAACATCGCGCGCGTAGCTCAGTTGGATAGAGCGTCGGCCTCCGGAGCCGAAGGTCGTGGGTTCGAATCCCGCCGCGCGCATGCTTTTTTTGTTTTGGCGTTTGAGATCTCGGCGCGGGTCGGTCGGGCCGGTATCCCCTGCGCCAACAACGCTCGCTCTGGCGGAGCCGCCAACAACGCTCGTTCGCTCCGCTCACTCGCGCGTCTCCTTGGTCGCTCGCTTAAGTTGGCTCCGGGGACACCGTCCCTCCTTCCCTCTCGCCCCCGTCCGCGAGCGAAATCGCGAGCGCGCACCGGAGGTTCTGGAGTAGGGCGGGCGCAAACTCACCATTCAAGCGCGTGCGGTGTCGTTGCCGATCTATGTGGGAGAGGCGAGGTATCCTCTAAGGCGACGTTCAGGAGCGACCAAGGAGACGCGCGAGTGAGCGGAGCGAACGAGCGTAGCTAGCGGCTCCGCCGGGGAGCGACGTCGTCGCCGTGAGGACACCTCGCCTCGACCCAAGCCGAGATGCCGAGGCAACACGCGCTCACAACTAGGCCGATTTGAGCGCTTGACCGACCTGAGTGAGTGACTGCCGCGCGTCGCCGAAGAGCATGCGCGTCTTGTCGTGATAAAAGAGCGCGTTGTCGATTCCGGCAAAACCGTGACCCATGCTGCGTTTGAGCACGATGATGTTGCGCGCACGATCGACGTCGAGGATCGGCATCCCGTAGATCGGGCTCGACGGATCGTCGCGCGCAGCGGGATTCACCACGTCGTTCGCGCCGACCACCAGCACGACGTCGGTCTGGGGAAACTCACCGTTGACCTGGTCCATCTCCAGCAACTGATCGTACGGGACGTTGGCCTCAGCGAGCAGCACGTTCATGTGGCCGGGCATCCGACCGGCAACGGGGTGGATCGCGTACTTCACATCGACGCCGCGCTTCTCGAGGTCAGTGGCGAGCTCTCTAACCGTGTGCTGCGCTTCGGCGACGGCGAGCCCGTAGCCGGGCACGATCACCACGCTGCGCGCGTAGGCGAGCGCGATCGCCGTATCCTCGGGCGTCGTCTGCCGAACCGTGCGCGCCACTGCCTCGGCGGCCGCGCCGCCGCTGCTGGTCGAGGCGCCGAACGCGCCGAACAACACGTTGGCAACCGAGCGATTCATCGCGGTGCTCATCAGCAAAGTGAGCAGCGTACCCGATGCTCCAACCAGTACGCCCGCCACCACCAGCATCTGATTGTGGAGCACGAATCCGGTCAGCGCGGCAGCAAGTCCGGTGAGCGAGTTCAGGATCGAGATCACCACCGGCATGTCGCCGCCGCCGATCGGCAGCACGAACATCGCCCCGAGTACCAGCGCCGCTGCGAAAAGCATCCAGAGCTCCGGCGGCCCACCGCCCATCACGACCATCACACCGAGCACGAACACCGCGAGAAGAATCAGCGCGTTGATGAACCGTTGCAGCGGGAACTGCAGCGGCTTCCCTGGCAGGATCTCCTGGAGCTTGCCGAATGCGACGATGCTTCCCGTGAACGAGATCGCGCCGATGGCGCAGCCCAGCACGATCGACGTCGCTTCGCCGGCGCCGATCGGCTCGCCCAGCCGCGTCAGTCGGATGAACTCCGCCACCGACACGAGCGATGCCGTTGCGCCGCCCATGCCGTTGAACAGCGCGACCATCTGCGGCATCGCCGTCATCTGCACCGTTTTGGCGAAGTAGATCCCGATCACCGCGCCGACGAGGGTTCCGACCGCGATGGTCCAGTACGAGACGATCTGCCGGTCGATGAGAGTCGCGACCAGCGCCAGCAACATGCCGATCGCGGCGAGACGGTTGCCGGCGCGCGCCGTCGACGGGGAGCTGAGCTGCTTGAGTCCGAAGATGAAAAGAACTGCCGCGACGATGTAGCTGACCGCTATCACCGACGCGCGGACATCAAGCATTCTTCTTTTCTCCTTCGCCGCCCGGCTCGCGCTTCTTGAACATCTCCAGCATTCGGTCGGTCACCACGAAGCCGCCGAAGACATTTGCCGCGCCGAATACTACGGCGATGAAGCCAAGGGCGTGAAGCAACGGAGTATCGGCGGCTCCGGCGATGAGAAACGCGCCGAGGATGACAATGCCGTGGATCGCGTTGGTACCGGACATCAGAGGCGTGTGAAGCACCGACGGCACGCGGCTAATCACCTCGAACCCCACGAAGATCGCCATGATGAAGACGTAAATGCCGAGTACCAGCTCCTGGCTCACTTGGCGCTCCCTGCGGTGGTGGTCTTGAGTGCCGGCAGTCCGAGGCGACGGCGCATCCCTTCGTTCCGCACCTCACCATTGGCCGTCACGACGACTGCGTCGATGATGTCGTCCGCAAAATTGAGATTCAGCTCCCCCTTGGGCGCCAGCAATGTGACGAGCGCCGCGACGTTCTTGGCGTACATCTGGCTCGCATGATATGCGAGGTCGCTGGAGATGTGGAGCGGCGCGATGATGGTGACATCGTGCCGCACGACAGTATCTCCCGGCACGGTGAGCTCGCAGTTCCCGCCCTGCTCGCCGGCGAGATCGACGATCACCGAGCCAGGCCGCATGGCCTGCACGGTCTCCTCGCTGACGAGCATTGGCGCGGGGCGACCGGGTATGAGCGCCGTGGTGATGATCACATCTGCCTGGGTCGCGCGATTGTGGATCAACTCCTTCTCGCGTTTGATGTGACGCTCGCTCAGCTCCCGCGCGTATCCGCCGGCGTCCTGCGCATCCTCGAGGTGGACATCGAGCTCGACGAAGGTGGCACCCAGTGATTGGACCTGTTCCTTGACGACCGGGCGCGTATCGAACGCTTCGACCACCGCACCGATGCGGCGCGCCGTGGCGATCGCCTGCAATCCGGCGACGCCGGCGCCGATCACGAGGACGCGCGCTGGTCGCACCGTCCCGGCGGCCGTCATCAGCATTGGGAAGAACTTCTGCAAGGCGTTGGCGGCGAGCAGCACCGCCTTGTAGCCCGCGACGGTGCTCTGCGATGAAAGCGCGTCCATCATTTGCGCGCGTGTCGTCCGCGGTACCAGCTCCATGCTGCAGGCGATGATCCCCCGCTCGGCGAGCTGCTGGAACAACGCCGGATCGCCGGAGGGCTGCAGCAGCCCGATCAAAACCGTCCCCGACTTCATCATGTCGAGCTCGGCTTGTCCGCTCGACTCTTCGCGAGCGGGGCGCTGGACCTTGAGGATCATCTGGGCACTGGCGTAGATCTCGTGCGGGCCATCGACCAGATCACACCCGGCAGTACGGTACGCGTCGTCGGGGAATCCGGCGCGCAAGCCGGCAGCGCGCTCGATCATTACTCGATGACCGGCGCGGGTAAGCTGGCTCACGACTTCTGGCACGAGGGCGACGCGGCGCTCGCCGGCCGCTATTTCACGCGGGACGCCGATCAGCATTCCGTAGAGTTACTTGCAGTCATGTATGCGCCATAAGATAAGCGCTCCGGGCACCTCGTGTTTATATTCGCGGAATGTCGCAGCAATTGCGCTGGAGAGAGCTGACCGGCGGGCTCATCGCGATGACGATAATCGTCGTGCTGACCCTGATCGTACTGGTGTTTGCCCGTGTCGGCGCGCTCCACGGCAAGAAAGTTACGCTCTACGTGGTCACCGACGGAGCCCCGGGCGTGATGGCGGGCACCGAGGTCTGGCTGGCCGGCGAGAAGCAGGGTCTCGTCAAGGATGTCAGCTTCCGTCCCCCGAGTGCCGACAAATCGGAGCGCCTGCTCATCACCACCGAGTTTCTCGCCGAAGCGCTGCCAAACGTGCGGCGGGATTCGTACGCGCAGATCCGGCCCGGCGGCAGCCTGATCGGAGTGCCGGTGATCAACATCGCGCCCGGTAGTGCCACGTCACCACCACTCCACGAGGGCGACACGGTCCCGACCCGCAAGGCGGCGCTGACCACCCTCACTCAGGACGTTGGAAAGATCGGCCCCCAGTTCGCCGCACTCGGCGCCGCCACGAGGGACCTGAGCAACAAGATCACCCGCCCGGCGGGGACGATCGGCAACTACCGCGCGAACGGGTTTCCTGATCTGCCGGATGTGTCGGCGGGCATCTCGAGCCTCAACGCCCGCGCCCACGGCAACGGCACGATTGGCAGAGCGATGCGAGGCGAGCTGCGCGCGAATGCGTCGCGCACCATGGCGTCGGCGGATTCAATTCGCGCGCTCCTCGCGTCGAATCGTGGAAGCATCGGACGTTTTCGGCGTGACACGACCCTCGTCGGCAAAGCCCAGCACGTGCTTGCGGAAGTCGACTCCCTGCACACCCTGCTGTCGACCCCGCTCACCGGCATTGCGATGGCGCACTCAGACAGCGCACTCACTCGCAAGCTTGCAGAGACACACACGCTGCTCGCCGCGCTGATCAGGGATGTGAAAGAAAACCCGATGCGCTACATCCGATTCTGACTTGCCCTCATTTTTTGACGTAATTACTTTCGGTTGATTCGCGCGACCTGCCGCGAACATCCGTCCCTCCGCCTTTCCTTCCCGCCTTTCCTTCCCGCCTCCGCTTCCCGCTTCCCGCTTCCCGCCTCCCGCTCCCGCTTCCCCCCAGCACGCTCCCCTCTTTTTCAATCGTCCTTCCCTCGTGGATATCGCCGAGCTAAAGCGAAAATCCGTGACCGAGCTTCAGGAAATGGCCGACGGGCTCAAGATCGACGGCTCGTCCGGGCTCCGGAAGCAGGATCTGATTTTCCAGATCGAGCAGAATCTTCTCGACACCGACATCATGCTGCACGGCGACGGTGTGCTGGAGATTTTGCCGGAAGGTTACGGCTTCCTTCGTAGCCAGGACTGGAGCTATCTGCCCGGCCCCGACGACATCTACGTCTCGCCGTCGCAGATCAAGCGTTTTGGCATCCGCACGGGCGATGAAGTGCGCGGGCAGGTCCGTCCGCCCAAGCCGTGGGAGCGCTACCTCGCGCTGCTGAAGGTCGAGAGCGTCAACGGCGAGGATCCGGAAAAAGCGAAGGATCGGGTTCCGTTCGACAATCTGCGGCCGCGCTACCCCGACGAGCGGCTGCGCCTCGAGACGAAAGACGGCGACCTGAGCATGCGCGTAGTCGACATCATGACGCCCATCGGCAAGGGCCAGCGCGGGCTGATCGTGTCACCGCCGCGGGCGGGCAAGACGATCCTTCTGCACAAGATCGCCAACGCCATCGCCGAGAATCATCCCGAGGTGACCATCATCGTGCTGCTCATCGACGAGCGCCCCGAAGAAGTCACCGAGATGATCGCCAGTACGATCCGCGCCGAAGTTATCAGCTCGACCTTCGACGAGGGCGCGGCGCGTCACGTCCAGGTCGCCGACATGGTGCTCGAGAAAGCGAAGCGCCTGGTCGAGAGCGGCAAGGACGTGGTGATCCTCCTCGACTCGCTGACGCGCTTCGCCCGCGCCCACAACACGGTGGCGCCGCAATCGGGAAAGATCCTTTCGGGCGGCGTCGACGCCAGCGCCCTGCACAAGCCGAAGCGCTTCTTCGGCTCGGCGCGCAACATCGACGAAGGTGGATCGCTGACCATCATCGCGACCGCGCTCACCGAGACAGGCTCGCGGATGGACGACGTCATCTTCGAGGAGTTCAAGGGCACCGGCAACATGGAGCTCGTTCTCGACCGCAAGATCGCGGATCGGCGAGTGTATCCCGCCATTGACATCTTCAGGTCGGGAACGCGGAAGGAAGAGCTTCTGCTCAGCCAGGCGGAGATCAACCGCGTCATTCTGCTGCGCCAGTTCCTGGCGGACATGCCGGAAGCTGAAGCGATCGACTTCCTGTTGCGACAGATGTCGAAGTCGAAGAACAACAAGGAATTCTTCGTCCAGATGGCGCAGGGGTAACCGGAGTGAACGCCGCGCTGGCTCGTTTCATCGCGGTCGACTACGGCCGCAAGCGAGTCGGCCTCGCCATCGCCGATCCCCTGGGCATGATCGCGACACCCGCGGGCTTCATCGAGCGCCGCGAGGGCAAAAGACCCCCGATCACAAAAATCATCGCCCGCGCGACCGAGCTGGGCGCTCAGGGGTACCTAATTGGCCTTCCGCTCGACGGTGAGGGCCGCGAGACCGATTGGACGGCAGAAGTCCGCAAATTGGGTGCGGAAATAGCGAAACGTACGGGTATGCCAGTTCGTTTTTATGATGAACGTTATTCCACGGCGGCAGCCTTGCGTACAGTCAAAGAACTGGGCGAATCCACCCGCGGCAGGAAGGGCGACGTCGATGCACTGGCGGCGGCCATTCTGCTGCAGCATGCGCTCAATGCGAACGCGTAATCTCCGCGGCGCGCTGGTCGCTCTGTGCGTGATTTCTGCCGCATGCTCGGGGCAGCCGCACGGCACCCCTGCGCGCGTCATCATCCCGCGCGGTGCGAGCTTCGGTCAGGCCGCCGATTCGCTGGCGCACAGCGGGATCATCGGCTCGCCGAAGCTGTTCCGACTGTACGGGCGGATCACAGGCGGCGACCGGAACATCAAGCCCGGCACCTACCTGCTCAAGCACGGCACTCCCTGGAGCGACATCGTGAGCGCGCTGAACGGCGGTCACGGTCTGGTCAATACCATCACGATCCCGGAAGGCTACTCCATCTCGCAGATCACGCCGCTTCTGGCGCGCACGCTCAAAGTCCCGCCGGAGTCGGTGCAGGCGGCGATGCGCGACACCGCGCTGCTCGCGCGACTCGATGTGCCGAACCAGACCCTCGAGGGCTACGTATTCCCCGACACCTACGCATTCCCCGTCGGGACGACGGCGCGGCAGGCGGTGCGGGAGATGGTGTACGCGTTCGAGCGGCGCTGGAAGCCGACCTGGGACTCGAGTGCCGTTGCCCTCAACATCAATCGCAACGACCTGGTGACGATGGCGTCGATCGTGGAAAAGGAAGCCCGACTTCCTGAAGAGCGCCCCGTCATCGCGGCGGTCTATTACAACCGGCTGCGCCGCGGGATGCTCCTCCAGGCCGATCCGACCGTGCAGTACGCGCTCGGCCACCACGTCGGGCGGGTGCTGTACAAGGATCTCACCGTCGATTCACCCTACAACACCTATACACATAAAGGTCTGCCGCCTGGCCCTGTCGCATCGCCTGGTGCCGCGAGTCTCGCCGCGGCGGCGAGTCCGGCCAACGTGCCGTACCTGTATTTCGTCGCCAGCGCCGACGGTCATCACGAGTTTCGGATGACCCTCGAGCAGCACACCAACGCCGTGCGACAGGTTCGCTCGTCCGCGCCGGTGAAGAAAACAAGCCCCCGCATGCTCGCTCTCGCGCCCGGCTCGAAGACCACGGCATCGAAGTCCGCGACTACCAGGGCGAGCTCGACCTCGAAGTCGAGAACGGCGAGCAAGCCAACGACCAGAACGGCGAGCAAGACCGTGAAGAGCTCGACCGCCAAAAAGACGACCGCGAAGAAGACCACCGGCACCGCGACTACGAAGAAGCGCACCTCCAGCCGAACGACCAGCACCAGCAAATAGCATCAATGCTCGATCCAAAGATCCTGCGTCTGGTGGCCATCACCGATGACGCCGAGGATCGAAGGCAAGATCTCGTAGATCGCGTCGCCGCGGCCGTTCGCGGTGGGGCGACGAGTGTCCAGGTTCGCCTGAAGACCGCTCCGCCGCGGGAGGTCGTCGAGATTACGCGCGCAATCATGCGCGCTGTTCCAGTGCCGGTGATCGTCAACGATCGCGCCGACATCGCGCTCGCGGCGGGAGCCGCCGGCGTCCACGTCGGCGAGGCGGATCTGCCGGTAGTCGCGATCCGCAGATTCGCGCCGGAGGCTTTCATCATCGGCGCGTCACTTGGCTCCGACGCTGAGCTGGCGAACGCGAAGGACGCGGACTACGTCGGGATCGGACCGGTCTACGGCTCCGATTCAAAAGCCGACGCGGGCGACGCGATCGGCGTGGCGGGATTCAAGCGGCTCGCCGCGCTGGTTCCGCATCCGGCGGTCGCGGTCGGCGGGATCACCGCCGACCGCGCGCTTCAGATAACTCTCGAGGGAGCGATCGGTGTCGCGGTGATCAATGCCATCTTCAAGGCTCACGATCCCGAGAGCGCGACCCGAGAGATCGCGGCCGCCATCGGAAAGTGACGTCGGGCGCGGGCTGAAGCCCACCACGACGTCGATTGGCCTGCTTCGACTGTGGGCCGTGCGCGCGCCGCATTTCTTTTTCAATTTCGGCCAGTACCAGCGGACTCAGAAACAGATCGACGAGGTCCGGATCGAACTGCGTCCCCTTGCCGTCGGTAATTGCGCGTACGGCATCCTTGAAGCTGCGCGCGTGACTGTAACGACGCCGGTGCGTGATGGCGTCGAAGCTGTCGGCAATGGAGACGACGCGCGCCTGAACAGGAATTCGTCTCGCCTTGAGGCCGCGCGGGTAGCCACTCCCGTCCCACCGCTCGTGGTGCGCCGCGACGCCCTTGGCCAGCTCGGGATAGAACGAGCTGAGAGGATCGAGCACCTCCGCACCGCGCTGTGGGTGGGTCATCACCGCACGCCGCTCCTCGGGTGTCAGCTTGGTTTGTTCGTGGAAGATGTCGCTCAACGCGCCGTGGAGCTTGCCGATGTCGTGGAACAGTGCGACGCGCTCGATGCTGCGCAAGGTTCGCTCATCGTATCCGGCGGCGTCACCGAGGATGAGCGCGTAGGCGGCGACGCGCCGGACGTGCGCGCCGGTGATCTCGTCGTTGGCATCGATGGTGTTGAGCAGCGTCTCGAGGGTTGCCGCGCTCAGGCGCTCGGCGCGGTTCCTGATCCTGTGCTCGCGGTAAAGGAGTGTGGTCGCCGCGGCACCGAGTGAAATTGGAATCACGTCTCGCATGGCCGTCGGTCTGGCAAGAAGCGCGCTCCATCGCCGCGCCACATTACATTCACGCGATGACAGTCGCACGGGTCAACGCAAAGGGCGCGCGGCGGTGGATGGCGGGACACCCGTGGATTTATCGGACCGACGTGACCGAGCGGCCGATGATGGAAGCCGGCGCGGTGCTCGTTCACGACAACCGCGGCAAGCCGCTCGGCTGGGCGCTGTGGAGTCCGTTGTCGGAGATCTCGCTCCGGCTGCTGGATCGCGATCCCGACGCCGTCATCGATCAGGCGTGGTGGGACGCGCGGATTGCGGCGGCGGTCGCGAGGCGCGTTCCGCTCGAGGACCACACCAATGCGATGCGCTTGGTGCACGGCGAGGCGGACGGTCTTCCGTCGCTGATCTGCGACCGCTACGACCAGTGGCTCGTCGTGCAGTTCATGAGCGCGGGCCTAGAGCGTTTCCGCGCCGAGATTCTGGAGTCGCTGCGATCGCTCGTCGACGCCGATGGAGTGCTGGCGCGCAACGATGTCCCCCTTCGCTCGAAGGAGGGCCTGCCTCGCGAGACAGTGGTGCTGTCGGGTGAAGTGCCACGCGAGATCGAGGTGCATGAGTACGGCGTGAAGTTTCTGGCGGCGCCCTACACGGGGCAGAAGACGGGCGCGTTCATCGATCAGCGGGAGAACCGCCATTTCGTCGGCACCGTCGCGCGCGGTCGCGCGCTCGATTGCTTCAGCTACCATGGCTCGTTCGCGCTGCACCTCGCGCGCAACGCAACCCATGTGACCGCGCTGGATTCATCCGGGCCCGCGCTGATGCGCGCCGCCGAGAATGCGGCGCTGAATTCGCTGACGAACATCGCGTTCGTCGAGGCAAATACGTTCGACTATCTGCGCGAGCGGGAGCGGGAAGGCAGCACCTACGACACCATCGTCCTGGATCCTCCCGCGTTCGCGAAGACAAAGGGCGCGCTCCCGGGAGCGCTGCGGGGCTACAAGGACATCAATCTCCGCGCGATACGACTGCTTGCGCCCGGCGGACTGCTCTACACGGCGAGCTGCAGCTTTCATCTGACCAAGCCGCTTTTCCTGGAGATGCTGCAGGACGCTGCGGCGGACAGCGGACGGCGGGTAGCAATTCGCGCGATCACCGGGCAGCCGCTCGATCATCCGGAGGTGCTTTCGATACCGGAGACGGGGTACCTGAAAGGGGCGCTTCTCGAATGTATGGATTGAAAGGATTTAAAGGCAAAAGAAGACTACCGGCGGGAGGCCCGGGGCGAGTCGGCGGGAGGCCGCGGGCGACTTCTTTAACTGCAACCGAAGACGACCAGCTGAGAGCGATCTGCGGAGCAGTTGACGGCTTCGAGCGTGGGTTGGATGAACTGCGTGCGGATAGATTCGGCAGTCGTTCGACGAGCAGATGGCGCCGATTGCGAGTGCTGTTTCCAGATAAGCTCGGCGCAGCGAGCTGCTCGGATGGCAGCTCCGGGCTGGTAGTCTTCCGTTGTCGCAAGAAGTCGCCCGCGGCCTCCCGCCGTGTGGCCCACGGCCTCCCGCCGGTCGTCTTCTTTTGAAGTTGCTATCGCACCTGACACTTCGGACAAAAGTACGTCGACCTCCCTCCCTGAACGATCCTCTCGATCGTCCCCCCGCACCGCCGGCAGATCTTTCCCGCGCGGTCGTAGACGGTGAACCGCTCCGTGTTGCGGGTCACGGTGTAGCGACCGGGACGACGGCGCCGGGGACTGAGGACAAGTCTGATCGCAGCTACCAGCTCCTCGAGGCGCTCGCGAGGGACCTTGCTCGACGGCATGCGCGGATCCATCTCCGCCTCCCACAGCGCTTCGGCAGCGTAGATGTTGCCCAGCCCCGCCAGCACCGCCTGATCCATCAGCGCCTGCTTGATCGGAATCTTCTTCCGCCTCAGCACTTCGACGAAATAGTCGGCGTCGAGCGCTGGGTCGCTGGCCTCCTTGCCGAGCGCGGGCAGCGACGACGTGCCTTCCCTGTCGATCGCGATTGTTGAGAGCGCGCGGCGATCCACCAGCGAGATGCGGGTGCCGTCGGTGAGCTCGATGACGGCGCGGGCAAACCGGTCGAGCTCGTCGTCGGTGGTGCCGATCTCCCAATCGCCGTTCATCCTGAAGTGGACCACGATCGTGTCACCGCTGTCGAGGTGCACCAGCTGATGCTTTCCGCGCCGCTCGATTCTCTCGATCCGTTTGCCGGCGGCGATCCGCGCGCGTGCCGGCGGGAGCCTGCGCCTGAGTGACGGGTGGATCGGTCTTACCCTCGCGACGGTCTTGCCGAGCGCGGCTCGCGAGAGCTGGCGGGATGCTTTTTCGACTTCGGGCAGCTCGGGCATGTGCGTCCCTGGCGGGTCAAGGCCTGATCCGTCGGTACCGACGGATTTTCTGTTGTGTCCGGACGTTCCCTGAAATAAGTTGCAAAAACCGCTATCACTCCCTGTGTCAAGCAGGGCATCCACTTACGCGCCGCAGGGCACGAACGCTCTGCGTTGCCAACCCCCGACAATATGACGCAATCAATCCGTATTCTCCTCCTCTCCCCAAACTCCGACGACGCCGATCTGATCGGGCGCACCCTTGCCGACGCGGGCATGCCTTCGCTGGTGACGCGAGTCGAGGATCGTGAGACGTTCACGAAGGCTGTTGTCGAGAGCGAGCCGGATGTGATCATTGCGGATTATTGGCCGAATGCCTTCGATGTGCGCGGAACGCTGGACGTGGTTCGCCAAACCCGGCCGGCCACCCCCGTCATCGTGTTGACCGAGTCGATCACCGGCGCCGCGGCGGTGGCGTGCCTGCGCGCTGGCGCGGACGACATCGTGCTCGTCCCCAACATCAAGCGGCTTTCGACCGCGATCAGCGATGCGATCGCGCGTCGCAGCCCGCTCAGCCGGCTGACCTCGCGGCAGTTCGAGGTGATGCGCCTGGTAGCAGAGGGACACCGCACCCGCGATATCGCCGACAGGCTCAAGCTCAGCGTCAAGACAGTAGAGAGCCACCGCGGTGAAGTGATGAAGCGTCTGGAGATGCACGGCGTGGTGAAGCTCGTGCGCTACGCGATGCAGGTGGGACTGGTCTCGCCATCGTAATCGCGTGTAAGATGGCGCCGTAAGTGGGCGTCGTAACTTCGCGCCACGGTTGAGCTTGTGCATATTGGCACTTGCGGGTTGAACCAGGCGGTCTACCTTAAACACCTGGCTTCAGCGTTTTTCTTCTGCCCGACGCCATGGCGCAACACAATCCTCGCTCTCTACGGCACGAGTACGAGCTGTACGTAGAAAACGAGATCGAGAACTACAAAGAGTCCGTGTCGCGCTCCGCCATTCTCAAGATTGGCGACGAGGCCGCGGCAACTCTGCGCGCCGGCGAGCAGTTCGCGATGGACGAGCTGCTCCTTTGGGCGGAAGTCGACCGCATCATAAGAAAGCGTCTCCGCATTCCGACCTACGAGACGTGGCGTCGCAAGCGACTGAAGATGCTCGAGGAGTATCGCCGTCCCGAGCACTGGGGGATTCGTCCCGACGGAGTTCTGGCGCGCGAAGTTCATCCGCCGGCGGAATCGAAGGTACTCGTCGCCGGCGGCGAGATCGACCGCACCGCCCTCTATCTCGCCGCGCACGGCTGCGATGTCACGGCGGTCGATCGCGAAGTGAAGCCGCTCGAGCGCGTGATGAACGCCGCGCAGGAGGCGGGACTGGCGGATCGGATCCAGAGCTACGTCGCGGGCATCGCCGACCTCTCACCGGACGTGCAGCTGGGCGCGGTGGTGTGCACTCCCGATGCTTTCGTTGGCTTGTCGCCGGAGGAGCGGGGCCGCGCAATCGAGCTGCTTCAGAGCGTTACGCGCGACGGCGGAGTGCACCTGGTCGGCACCATAGTGCGTGGCCAGCGCGGGGTATCGGTCGCCGAGCTGCGCCGGCAGTACAAGGGCTGGTCGATCTCCATCGAGTCGGACTCGGGCTCGTCAAAGAGCTTCCTGGCGCGGAAGATCGCCAGCTGACGCCGTGTCGTAAGGACACAGGTGTCCTAAATGTGAGTGTCATTCTGCGACACTCCTAAGCGCGACAGCCAGCCTCTCACACATCTAAACCGTTGATTAACAACGGTTTAGATTCGGCGTCAAACATGGCATATCGGGTGCTTAAAGAGGGCCCGCAGTGCGCGCAGTGGCACCCAACAACGTGAGAGAGAAATGAAGAAGGATCGTAAGGAAACCGAGCACGACTCGTCCGAGCCAATCGGTATCGTCATATCCCGCGGAGACAGAACGGAGCCCACTCCGGTCTTCTCGGCGTACATTTGGGGCCCCGTTCCCGAGGCGCCGGCCGACTCGGCCAATCGCGCCGCGTAGCTCCCATAAGCGTCTATCTAATAGAAGGGCCCCGCCTCGAGGCGGGGCCCTTTTGCATCCCAACATCGTGTCGACGGCGGAGTACGGACTGCGGATTGGGACTAACTGCTGCGGAAGCCGGACCAACTGCCATTGCGGGCTGCTGACTGACTGCGGATTGGGACACTAAGTGCGGGGTGCGGAAGAAACTCTCGGCAACGTTCTCAATTCGTAATTGGTCTCCCAATCCGTAGTCAGTCAGCATTTCGCACTGGCGGTTGGTCCGTGATTCCGCAGTAGTGGTTAGTCCGCAACCCGCAGTTGGTTCGCGATCCCGCAGCAACTGCGAGTACGAGCCTGACTGACTGCGCACCCCGACAGACTGAACCACTCCGAACTGTCCAACGTCTCCACCCTGCCGACTTTTTGACTAGGGGTGCCAGCCGCAGCACAGCGATCTCAACAAGGAGTACTCAAACAAGGAGTAGTAGGTACGGGGCTTGCCCGAACGCGGAGTGTGGAACAGGCTCCCAACTGGGAAGGCGAAAGACACGCGCTCCTGGCGCAGCGCATCTCCGACATTGGCCTGGAGATCAGGGGAACGCTGCTCGAGCAGCTGATCAACCAGCTCTACGAGGAGCTGGCGGCAAAGGGGCTCGACTTCAAGCCGCCCGTCTATCTGAGCGATCAGTGGGGCTGCCCCGATGGGACGCCGCTCATCGGCGTCCCGTTTTATCTGGCCGACGCGCGGCTTTCACGCATTGAGGAAGATTATTCATCGGCGGTCGAAGGCGCCGAAGAATCGATGCGGTACCTGCGTCACGAGGCGGGGCACGCATTCAACTACGCGTACCGGCTCTACGATCGCCCGGATTGGCGAAAGATTTTCGGCCCCTACTCTCGTCCTTATCGCGATCGCTACCGCGCCGATCCGTTCTCCCACGATTTCGTCCGCCACATTCTCGGCTGGTACGCCCAGAAGCATCCCGATGAGGATTTCGCAGAGTCCTTCGCGGTGTGGCTTACGCCGGGCCTCGACTGGCGGCGCGCATACGAAGGCTGGGGTGCGCTGCGCAAGCTCGAATACGTCGACAAGGTGATGAAGCAGATCGCGCACAAGGTTCCGAAGGTTCCCGAGCCGTCCGCGGATGATCTCCCTGTGACCGCGATGCAGTACACGGTGGCCGAGCATTACGCGGACAGTGCTGAAACGATCCCGATTCGCGATCCGCGCATCTTCGACGGCGACCTGCGGACCATCTTCGTCAGCGAGTCGCAGGCACCGGAAGCGGCAGCCGCGGCGGATTTCATCAGCAGGCACAAGCGCGAGATCGTGACGCGCATCGCGTACTGGACCGGCGAGAACGCGGGAGTGGTGCGGCAGTTCGTCGAGTTCCTCGCCGACCGCGCATCGCAGCTCGGGCTGCGACTCGGCGGGCTCGAGGCGGCGACGCTGATTGAACTCACCGCGTTCGGCACCGCGGTCATGATGAACTACCGTTACACCAATGCAATCGACGGCGCGGAATCGGCGGACGACTCGTGAAGATCACGGTTCTTCACAGCAAGGATGCGCTCGAGCCGCCCGTCGATCCGCTTCTGGACCAGCTCGACACGGCCCTCGCTGCGAACGGCCATACTTTCCGTCGCGTCTCCGTTGGTGATTCGGTCGAGCCGCTGATCCGCGAGCTGACGAATCCGGCGCCGGAGCTGGTCTTCAACCTCGCCGAATCGTTTCGGGGCAAGAGTGCGCTCGAGTCCAATGTCGCGGCGCTGCTCAACCTGCTCGATCTTCGTTACACCGGCTCGAGTCCGGCGGGTTTGATTCTCGCCGGCGACAAGACGCTGACGAAAAAGGTTCTCGCCTTTCACGGGATTCAGAGCGCGAAGTTCGCGACGATGTACCGCGGTCAATCGGACTGGGTTGGGGACATCAAGTTTCCACTGCTCGTCAAGCCGCCGCAGGAGGACGCATCCCTCGGTATCACCCAGAAGTCGGTGGTGAAGGATGTGAAGGAGCTCCTCGACGTGATCAGCGCGACCCAGCAGGAGTACCAGTCGCCGGTGCTGGTCGAGGAATTCATCGAGGGCCGTGAGTTCTATGTGGGGGTAATCGGCAACAGCAAAGTCGAGGCACTGCCGATCATCGAGCTCGACTTCTCCAAGTTTCCGGCGGGTCTGCCGAAGATCGCAAGCTGGGAAGCGAAGTGGGGCGACGAGGGTGACGAGAAGGGCGCCGAGTTCGAGGGAACCCAGTCAATCTTCCCCACGGATCTGCCGGAGCAACTCGCGGAGAAGATCCAGCAGGTGGCGATCGATTCGTTCCAGGCGCTCCGGCTGCGCGATTACGCGCGCATCGATCTGCGGGTCACGCCGCAGGAAGAGGTGTATGTGATCGAGGCGAATCCGAACTGCTACCTCGAGCAGAACAGTGAGTTCGCGCGCGCGGCGCTGAAGGCCGGGATGGAATATCCAGCGCTGATTGCGCGAATCGTGGAGCTCGCAACTGCGCGCTATTCCCGCTAAGAAAAAAAAGCCGGCGACCTCGCCGGCTTTTTCGTGTATGAGACCAGCCGGTGGCTAACGCTTGCGGCTGCTCTTTCTGCGCGAGCCGCCTTTGCGACCGGACTTCCGGGTGCTCTTGCGTCCCGTGCTCTTACGGCTCGACTTCCGTCCGCCCGAGCTCTTACGCGCGCCGCCTTTCTTGCGGCCGCCCCTCTTCGCTGCTGCCATGTTGTCTCTCCACGATGAAGTAGAACTCTCGCCAACTCCCCGAATGGAATCAGCGATTGCTGCATCGCGTCCTGACCGACCGCGAGTTACAAAGGAACTCAATGCGACGACGAGCTCACATCAACGTGAGTAACTCGTCGCGAAGTATAGAATGCAAGACATGTGCGTGCAATACATGAAGACAACGAATCGACGAAGCGACGCTCACTTCCAAAACCGGCTCGCAATTGGCAGGTTTGAGTTCCACGCGCGACGAAAAACTTTTTTCGACTCTCAACGGAGTATTTGCCAGTGAAAGCGCTGGTGAAGGAATCAGCGGCACCGGGGTTCAAGCTCAAGGATGTAGAGGAGCCGCGCATCCGTGAGGACGAAGTTCTCATCCGCGTGAGACGCGCCGGCGTCTGCGGCACCGACGTGCACATCTACGACTGGGATGCGTGGGCGAAGGGACGGTGCAAGCCTCCCTTCGTCGTCGGCCACGAATTCGCCGGCGACGTCGTGCAGGTCGGCAGGCTCGTCACCGACGTGAAGGAAGGCGACCGCGTGACTGCCGAGGGCCACATTGTGGATGGCCGCTGCCTGTTGTGCAGGACGGGGAACTCCCACGTCTGCCCATACACCCGCATCATCGGCGTCGACCGCGACGGATGCTTCGCCGAGTACATCTCGATGCCGGCGACGAATGTCTGGCACCTCGCGGACGACATCTCATACGACGTCGGGGGAATTCACGATCCGATGGGCAACGCCTTTCACACCGTGCTCACCGCCGAGATACCCGGAGCGATCGTGCTGGTCACCGGTTGCGGGCCGATCGGAATCTTCGCGGTCGGAATCTGCAAGGCGGCGGGAGCATCGCGGATCATCGCCACCGATGTGAACGATACGCGTCTCGCTCTGGCGAAGAGCATGGGGGCGCACGAGACGGTGCATCCGGAGCAGGCGGAGAAGATCGTGAAGGAGGCGACGGGGGGCCTCGGTGCGGATGTCGTGCTCGAGATGTCAGGCGTGCCGGCTGCGATCCATCAGGCGTTCGCCCTGGTCCGCGTCGGCGGCCGGGTGCAAATGCTGGGGATTCCATCGAAGAAGGTCGACTTCGATCTGGCGACCGAGGTGATCTTCAAGGGTCTCACCATCTATGGCGTCGTTGGCAGGCGGATGTACCAGACCTGGCACCAGATGACTCGGTTTCTGCTCTCCGGCGAATTCGATCCGACGCCAGTGATTACGCACAGATTTCCGCTCGCGGAGGCGGATGCTGCGATTGCGGCGATCAAATCGGGTGAGGCTGGGAAGGTGATCTTCGAGATCGCGTGAGCGGGAGGCGGGAGGCGGGAGGCGGGAAGCGGGAGGCGGAATGGGGTGAGGGATGCGCAAACATGAATCACGGGGACACCGAAGTGCTCAACACCAAGTTTGACGCGGAGCTAAAGGGGGCGATCGAGAAGCTCAAAGAGGATAGCGTTTACAAGAGACTCAACTATCTCGCGTCGCCGCAGGACGCGCGGGTGCAGATGGAGGGACGGGGTGAAGTAGTCATTCTGTCGTCGAACAACTACCTCGGGTTGTCGAACAATTCCGACGTAGTTGCCGCGGGGATCGATGGACTGAAGAAGTTCGGCGCGGGTACGGGCAGCGTGCGCTTCATCTGCGGGACGTTCACCGTGCACCGCGATCTGGAAAAGGCGATTGCGGACCTGGTGGGGACCGAGGCATCACTCACCTATGTGTCGGCCTGGAACGCGAACGAAGGACTGACCGCGTCGATCGTCGAGCAGAACGACTTCGTGGTGTCGGACGCGCTCAATCACGCATCGATCATCGACTCGATCAGGCTCGCCAAGTCGATCACCAAGTGCACGACCGCGGTCTATCAGCACTCGGATCTCGACGACCTGCGATCCAAGCTGGAGAGCGCGAAGGGCGCGCGGCGCCGGATCATCTGGACGGATGGTGTCTTCTCCATGGAAGGGAGCATCGCCCGGCTGCCCGACATACTTCAGATCGCCCGCGACTACAACGCGATCGTCGCGGTTGACGATTCGCATGGGACGGGCGTCCTTGGTGCAACGGGGCGCGGCGCGGCCGAGCATTTCGGGGTACTCGGCGAGGTCGACATCATCACGTCGACGCTGGGGAAGGCGTTGGGGGGCGCGGCGGGCGGATTCGTGGCAGGACCCGCATCGCTCTGCGACATGCTGACCCAGCGGTCTCGGCCGCAGCTGTTCTCGAACGCGCTGCCTCCGACGGTGGCGTCGAGCGCGCTGGGTGCGGTACGTCAGCTCGAGCACCATCCCGAGCTGGTCGAGAAGCTGCGCGACAACACGCGCTACTTCCGGGGCGCGATCGCGGAAGCGGGGTTCAAACCTCTGGCCGGCGAGACACCCATCGTCCCCATAATCGTGGGGGAGACGGCCACCGCCATCAAAATGAGTGACATGTTGCTGGATGAAGGCGTCTTTGTGACGGGGTTCGGCTTTCCGGTCGTTCCCCAGGGGCAGGCGCGTGTGCGTTGTCAGCTCAGCGCGGCCCATTCACGCGACGATCTGGACCTGGCCATTGCGGCCTTCAAGACCGTCGGGACGAAGCTAGGCATAATCTAGAGGAAGCCTTCATGCAGAAGCTCAGAGCAGTCGTCGTGGCGATGGCAGCCACGGTCGTCGTTTCCGCGGGCGCGAACGCGCAGGGGATGCGGAACTTCGACAACTCATGGTTCTGGGGTTTCAAATCCGGAATCAACACCTTTTCGGTGCCCGGTCACGGCAACACGTCGACCGTCGATCTCGGCGTCGATTGGATGATCACCCGTACCAAAGGCGGCCTCTACGTTTCTGGCAATCAGTCGATCTTCGAGCGCGACCTGGTAGTCGCTGATGGAGCATCGCAAACCGGCCAACGCACGGTCAGGGTGAACGATCTCCGCCGCATCAGTGTCGCGGCGCTCGTATTCCCGAAGCATTTCGGCGGCATCACCCCTTACGGCGGACTGGGCTACACGATCGCCGTGCTCGGCGACGCCCGCGTTTTCGTAGACAGTGCCAACACCTTCCCATCGAATGCATTCCTCGATCAGGTCGAAGCGGCGCGGAGCCGCAGCGCGATCATGGCAATGTTCGGCCTGCAGATCCAGATGAGCAGGCTCGCCGTTTTCGGACAGGAGACGGTGCTCCCGAGCAATCCAAGCTTCCTCTTCCCCAGCGTGCTCAACTTCTTCGAGTTCGGCGTCCGTCTGAACTTCGGCAGCTCCATCGATCGGGACTAGCAGCTCTTGGCGCACCCATCAATGGATGACGGCCCCCGCATGGGGGCCGTTCTTTTTGCCTGCTGCGGATTCTGGGCTGGTGTCCCTTCGGCGGGTACCCCTAGTCCCAAAGTCGGCAGACTGGAGACACTGGACAGCTCGGAGTGTTTTAGTCTGTCGCTCTTGGCGTCTAAAGGAAACGCGAGGCTATCAGCTCGCCAGTATGACAGCTAACAGACTCCCAGCTGTCCAGTCTCCAGTCTGCCGACTTTGGACTAGAGTGGCCAGCCCCCCGCGGTGAGTCTCAGAATCCGAGATGCTACGCCGATAACTTGCCGCGGGATACAAAGCGATTTCCGCGAACGATCCATCGGAGCGGCCAGTCCGCGGATTTGGTGATGCCGATCCGCGGCGTGACATCGACTTGGTCATCGCCGACGGGCTCGCCGGCCCGAATCACCAGCGGGTAGCGTTGCAGCGGGCGGCCGGTATGCGCGCCAGTGATGCCGAGGGCGGTGCAGAGCTTACCGGGCCCGTTGGTGAGATCGGAATCGTTGCGCACCCGCGGACGGCGGCGGTGCATGAGGGAGATTCCGTCGAGCGGCTCCAGCGCGCGCACGAGCACCGCGCTCGGCGATCCTGCGGCGCGCGTCACCGCATTGAAGCACCAGTACATCCCGTAGATGAAATACACATACGAGATCCCGGCGGGACCGTAGAGGTGCTCGGTCCGACGCGTTCGGCCGGCGGCGGCGTGACAGGCCAGATCGTGCTCGCCGAGGTACGCCTCGGTCTCGACTATGATGCCACTGGTAATGCCGTCGGCAGTCTTGCACTCGAGCACTGCACCGAGAAGCTCGCGGGAGACGATCTCGGTGTCACGCTCGTAGAAGCTGGCGGGCAGAATGCGCCCGCGGTCGAAGCGCGCGCGTGGTCTCGAGCCGAGGAGAGTCGTCGTCAACTCTACCCCGCCCGGGATTGTTGGCCTGCTCACACTACTCGCTAGCGGTCTTGCTGCGAGTCTTGCGGGCTGCTCGCCGTGGCGCCGGCTTCTCGCCGCCCTCTTCCGACGCCGCGGCCGACTTGCGCGGACGACGTGGCTTGCCTTCGCCAGACGCCGCACGCTTGCGACCGCGCGGCTTGATGTCGGAGTCGGAGAGCGCATCCTCGCCGGTCATCGGCAAATCGGGCGCGATCTCGACGTCGACCGGAATCGGAGTTGGCTGAGCGATTTCCACCACGCCGACGGATAGCAGGTCTGGCGGGACGATGCCGACCCGGGCGCCAATCGGTCCGCGACCGCGACCACGTCCCGGACCCGCGCCACGCGCGCCCATTCCAGTGGGAGCCGACGGAGTGGTCGGCGCCGGTCTTGGCGGCTCGGCGATCGCGAGCTGTTCGCTCACCGAAGTCGAAGGAGCGGCGGGCGCGACCTCGTAGTCATCGCCGCGACGACGCAGGTCGATGATGTCGGCGTCGTGCGCATCCTGAAGGATGCGATTGAAGTTTCGTTCGCTGAGGCTCTCGCTGTCGCGGCCGAGCAGGTCGCGCGCGATGATACGCGCCTGACTGGCGCGGATCGGCGCACCGCCGTTGGAGGCCGCAGAACGACGAACCAGATCGAAGGCCTCTTCGCGGCGTAGCCGGAGTCCAGTGGATCCGATCTCGTCGCCGGCGGCGACCGGGGCTTCGCTGACCACTTCCGCGGCGGAGACCGCTTCAACGCTCGGCTGCGCGCCTCGCGGCTGGCGATCGCGATCACGATCACGACCCCGTCCGCCGCGGCGCCCGCGACGACCACGGTCGGGAGTCTCACCTTCGGCTTGCGCCGACGGTCTCGCGGCGGGCGCCTCCGGCTCCTGGCCGGCGGGGAGAGAAGCTCCACGGGCGCCCGGGGGTCCAACCTCGAGCTGACCGTTCTCCAGCTTGGTCAACGAAAGCAGCCCGCGATGGGCGGCTTCGGTGACGAAGCGCGAGAACTTCGACATGCCAAGATTCTTTTCGTCGAAGGAGCTGTCGATCTGTTGCATCACCTGCTTCAGTCGATCGGCGCGCATCACGTCGCCATTGCGCTTCATGCGATCGACTGCTTCGGTGACGAGCTCCCACGGATCCTTCTTGACGACTTCCTCTTCCCCGCTCTTCACGAGTCCGGCGAGCGCGTTGTAGCTGTAGTACTCGTCGCAGTTCATGACGAGCAGATCGCTCGACGATTCGCGAATACCGACGCCAATGACGTACTTGCCGTACTCCTTGAGCTTGGTGACGAGGCTGGCGAAGTCCGAATCGCCGGAGAGCAGAATGAAGGTTCCGATCTCCGGGCGAGTGAACACCAGCTCCATCGCATCGACGGCGAGCCTGATGTCGGTGGCGTTCTTTTTCGCGGAGCCGTACGCCGTCGCCATGATCATATCGATCGACGACTCGGCGAGTGGCACTATGTACTGGGGATATCGTCGCCAGTCGGCGTAAGCACGCTGGACCGAGACTTTGCCCTTGACGATGTCGGAGGAGAGGAGATTCTTGAGCTCCGTCTGGAGCTCGGATCGGATGCCCATCGTGACGTTGTCGAAGTCGATGAGCAGTGCTGCATTCGGAGCGTGGTGCTGGGTGCCTAGCGTTGCCGGGGCCATTGCCTGGGGCCCGCGATGAATCGGGGCGATTGCGTGTGACCCGCGATGTACCGGGGCGTGTTGCCTGTGCGCGCTATTGTGCGCGGACCGGTGCGGTCGAGAATTCATTTTTTTTGGGACTTTCCTGTGAGGCTGCGTGCCTGCGATTTTTCGCGCGCAAGGGCTGCACGCCGTGTTTTTCCTGCGACGGACGCCGCAGGCGGTGCGTCTTCAGGTCCACGCGAGTGAGTCAACCCGCAGGTTGACCGCTTTACCGGATCCTCGAAGTCGCGCCGTACGGGTATAATTTATACCCAAACCCCCATGAATCAACTGCGTTTCCGCACGCGATTGGTGTTGATCCTGTCGCTGTTCGCGATCGTGCCCGCTCTCGTTCTCACTTTGTTGTGGAGCGGCACCGTCAGCACCGCGCTCCCGTTTGTGACCGGGCGTCCGGCGTGGGACAGCGTCGCTGCGAGCGGCGAGAAAGCGATCGCGGCGGCGCGTCAGGCGCCACTGACGCCGTCACAGCGGCGCGCGATCGACACCCATGAGCGAGAGCTCCGGGTGTCGGTGGAGCAGGCACGTCGCTACACCTTTCTCGCCGGCCGCACTGCACGGGTGATCGCCATCGCCGGGGTGCTGGCGCTTCTGATTCTCACCGGTGCCGCGTCTCGGGTCGCCGGACATTTGAGCCGCCAATTGAGTCGGCCGCTCGACGAGCTGGTGCGGTGGACCGAGCTGATTGGACATGGCGAGCCGCTGCCCCCGCCACCCGAGCCCAGGCTGGTGTCGCGCCCGCACCGGAACGGTGATGACGGCCCGACGATCGAGGTCACCACCAGTCGGGTGCGTGGCGCTCCGGAGTTCGAGACGCTGCGCCGCAGCATGCGGGAGATGGTCTCCGAGTTGGAGCACGGCCGCCAACAGGCTGTGGAAGCGGAGCGGCTGCACGCATTCAGAGAGAGCGCGCGACGCGTCGCGCACGAGATCAAGAATCCGCTGACGCCGATTCGATTCGCGCTGGCAAGGCTGCGCGGGCAGGCGCCGGCATCCCTCCAGGAAGACGTCGATGTGATCGCGATGGAATCCGAGCGTCTCGATCGAATGGCGAAGAGCTTTGCGGAGTTCGGCAGGCTGCCGGAAGGACCGGCGTCGGAGGTCGACATCGGCGAGCTCGTTCGCTACACTGCGCGCAGCAGCGTGCCGCCGGGGATCGATCTCGATCTGCACATCGACGACAACCTGCCCCGCATCTTCGGGCACAACGGCGCGCTGGCGGGTGCGCTGAGCAACGTACTGTTCAACGCCGTCGACGCATCTCCGGAGAACGGGCGCATTACGGTGACGGCGAAGCTGGCGAAGATGGGTGGACGAGACGCGGTGAAGGTCTCAGTCGCCGACAACGGCAAGGGCATCGCGCCCGAGAATCTGGAGACAATCTGGGAGCCCTACGTCACGAATAAACCGGGTGGAACCGGACTTGGACTCGCGATCGCGCGGCAGGCAGTATGGGCGCACGACGGAACTGTCACCGCGACCAGCGCGTTGGGAAAAGGAACGGAGATACAGTTTACGATACCCGCGAACGGCGCCGGCGCCGTGAGGACAGACTGAAATGGGACCAGAGATAGTCGTTCCGCTCGGAGCTTTTGCCACGGCGATCATTTGCGCGATCGGAATTCCGCTGGCGCGCGCCTTCGCGCGGAAGATGGACGCGGAGTCGAGGAACCCGCGGCTTCCGCTCGAGATCACCAACCGGCTGGAGCGCATGGACCAGGCTCTCGAGGCAATCGCAATCGAAGTCGAGCGCATCTCGGAGGGCCAGCGCTTCACGACGAAATTGCTGTCCGAGGGCCGACCGGGTGAGGCGCGGCAGGTTCCGTCCTCGACTTCGTCGCAGGGTCGTTCCAGCTAAGTGCCGATTGTCCTGATCGCCGACGACGAGCCGAACATTCGGCGGATGGTCGGCGCGCTGCTGTCGAGCGAAGGCCACGAAGTCACCGAGACACCGAACGGGGTTGAAGCAGTCGCGCGGGTGCGGGAGGGAGAGCCAGACGTCGCCCTCGTCGATCTGATGATGCCGGGGGAGCTCGACGGCATGGCGACGCTGGCGCGACTGCGCGACGTCGCGCCCGATCTGCCGGTGATCATGATGAGCGGCCGCGCCGGACTCGCCGACGCCGTCAAGGCAACCAAGCTCGGCGCGTTCAACTTTCTGGAGAAGCCGCTGACGCCGGAGGGAGTCCTCCTCGCGGTGTCGTCGGCGCTCGAGCTGCGCCAAACACGGCGCGTGGCGCGGCAGCTGCGCGCCGAGCTCGGCTTCAGCGGGCAGATGGTCGGGACGAGCGCGGCGATGGCGAGCGTGCGGCAGATGATCGAGCGGGTCGCGCCATCGGACGCCCGCATTCTGATCACCGGAGAATCGGGAACGGGCAAGGAGCTCGTCGCGAGCGCGATCCACGACGCCAGTCCGCGGCGCGATAAGCCGTTCGTGCGGGTCAACTGCGCGGCGATTCCGAAGGACCTGGTCGAGAGCGAGATGTTCGGCCATGAGCGTGGCGCGTTCACCGGCGCGACGCAGACACGGATCGGACGCTTCGAGCTGGCGAACCATGGGACGCTATTCCTCGACGAGGTCGGCGATCTGGGGCCAGACGCTCAGGCAAAACTGCTGCGCGCGATCGAGGCAAAGGAGATTCAGCGCGTCGGAGGCAACAGAATCATCCGGACCGATGTGCGCATCATCTCCGCGACCAATCACGATCTGCAGCGCGCGGTGCGGGCCGGAACGTTCCGGGAGGATCTGTTCTTTCGGCTGCAGGTAATTCCGCTGGCGATTCCGCCGCTGCGTGAGAGGGGCGACGACATCACCCAGCTGGTCGAGCATTTCTCCGAGCAATTCCTGCAGCGGAGCGGGCAGGCGAAGCCGCGCTGGAGAAGCGATGCGTTGCAGCTACTGCGCGACTATCCGTGGCCGGGCAATGTGCGGGAGCTCGCGAACATCGTCGAGCGTCTCGCGATTCTGCACCCCGGCGCTGAGATCACAGGCCCGCAGGTGGAGGAAGTGCTGATCGTCGATCGGGAAGAGCACGTCGCGCCGGTGACGACGCCGACGCGGAGCCTGGAACGCGTCGGCGACGAGACGGCCCGTGGCCCTACCTCCCTCGCGGAACGGCTCGACACCTTCGAGCGCACGGTGATCGCGCGCGCACTTGCGGAAGCGGGCGGCAACATCGCCGACGCCGCGCGCCGGCTGCACACCGATCGACCCAATCTTTACAGGCGGATGAAGCGGCTCGGAATCAGTGCGCCGAGGGTATAACTCGAGATGACGAGAACACAACGAGTCACTCCACTCATTTGCGCTTTGCTGCTGCTCCCGGTGACGCGCGTCCGCGCGCAGGACGTCGACACACTGCGCGCTGATTCGACAGCCGAGCGGCTGGGATTGTGGGCGCGGGCAAGCAGACGAAGCGGACTGACCATCGCGACGGGAAAGACCTACAACCGCGTCGAAGGACTACCGGTTTTTCTGGGGCCGGCGTTCCACGACAGCGCCGGAGCGGCCGAGATCAATGCGTCGGTGATGGGCATCATCCGCAGCGCGAACACGTTTCACTGGGACAGCCAGAACCTCGGGCATCGCATCGCTACCGACGTGCGGGTTGGGCACGGCCGCGGCTACGGATTCGCGGCGTCGTCCTACGATGTGATGACGCCGGTGGAGACGTGGCAGCTTCCGGATCCCGACGCGGGTCTGGCGGCGTTCTTCGGACACCGCGACTTCCGTGACTACTTCAACCGTCACGGGGCGAAGCTGACGGCGACCTTCAACATGAGCGCGCGCAGCAGCGTGTCTGCCGACTGGAGCGACGAGCGGTGGGGCACGGTCGACGAACGGCGGGTCTTCTCCGTCTTCGGGAACGGTAAAGCATGGCGCGCCAACCCCGTTGTCGATGCCGGCCGGTTCCACCTCGGCGTGCTGCGCGCCAACATCGATACCCGAAATGACGAAGACAATCCATCCACGGGTTGGCTGATCGTCGCCGAGTACGAGCGCGGCACCGGCGATATCGTTGACGTTGCGCCGACATCGCCATTGGCGCGCGTTGCAAGCGCTGGCCGCGTGACGTATGGGCGCGGCCTCGTCGATCTGCGACGCTACAACAGGCTCTCGCCGACGACGTGGCTCAACGCGCGGCTGGTGCTGGGCGGGTGGCTGCACGGTGACGACCTGCCGCTCGAGCGCCGCTTCTCGGTCGGTGGACTGGGCACGGTGCCGGGCGTCGACTTCCGGAAGTACGAGCCGGGCGTGGTCGACGTGTCGCAGTGCAGCGATGGCGGACCGCCGCCGGCTGGAAATCCGGCGCAGTGCGAGCGCGTGGCGCTGGCGCAGCTCGAGTATCGCAACGAGCTGCACTCGTCGATGTTTGACTTCCTGAACGCGCGAGCGATCAGGCTGCGCGGGATCGGGTTTACCGTGCGGCCGACGGCGGTTGCATTCGTGGATGCCGGCCGCGGATGGCTGGTGGGTCAGCCGTCGGGAACGCTGCAGTACTCGAGCAACAGCTTCCCGAGATTCGGGACTTTTCGCACCGACGTGGGACTCGGCCTCGATCTGGGAATCATCGGCGCGTACGTAGCGAAATCGGTGTCGAGCCCGAAGGATCCGGCGAACGTGTTCCTCCGGGTGCGCCGGCTCTTTTAGATGGGATGCATTCGGCTGGTCGATCGAGTGCGATGGGTCGAATGATCCGCAGATACGCGGTCATTCTGGCGATCGCGTTCGCTGCTGCGCCGTCTGCGGCGCGGGCGCAGCGCGCGCACGTCGACGTTTTGCCGCCGCCTCTCAACGCGTGGGCGGAGGATCAGCCGTCGGTGTCGTCGGTAGGATTGCTGGCCGACGCATCGATGCGCGACCTGTTGTCGAACGGATTTCCGGCGCGCCTGCACTATCGCCTCGAGCGGTGGGTGTCCGGCCGGTGGTTCGACGATCTCAAGGCCGCCTTCGAGTGGGATGTGATTCTCAAGTACGACGTGCTGGGCAAGAAATTTCAGGTGGTGCGCGTCGTGAATCAGAAATCGGAATCGCTGGGCGAATACGCCTCGGTGACGGACGCCGAGAATGCGGTCGAGGCGCCGTACAAGGTGGGGATCTCGCTGCCGAAGAAGGGGCAGCGCGGCTACTACAATCTGCTGCTGGATGTCGAGGTGCTGTCGCTGACGGATCTCGACGAGGTGCAGCGCTGGCTCAAGGGGGAGCTCAAGCCGGCGGTTGCGGGAAAGAGGAACCCGGGGACGGCGGTTGGTCGAGGACTGCGGACTTTGGTTGTTCGACTACTCGGTGGAGAGAAAAGGCATTATGAGGCGAGGACGGGGACGTTTCGTCCTTAGGTCAACTGCAAAGAAGACGACCGGCGGGCGGCCGTGGGCGGGCCGGCTGGCGGCCGGGTGCTACTGCAGGCGAATCTAAAGCGATTTTGAACGTGATTGTCTCACCGAAGTGCTTGAGCCCGCGGCCTCGAGCCGGCTCGCCCAAAGCCGCCCGCCGGTAGTCTTCGGTGGCAGTTAAGAAATCAACCGCGGCGCACCATGACTCGGTTGCCGTTGCTCGAGATCCTCGAGATGGTGGAGCGTCTCCTCGCCGTAGAACAGCTTGATGTACTTCGCCTGAGTGGCAGTGAGCCGGCGGACGGCCCAGCTCAGGTGAACGAAGTGGGGCTCGACGGGAGCGTGGAGGGGGTGCATCCCGATTTCGCTCGGCAGGTTGTTGGCCTTGCGGGTGTTGCAGGGACTGCAGGCGGTGACGACGTTGGTCCAGTCGTTGGCACCGCCACGCGAAAGCGGGATGAGATGATCCCTGGTCAGCGACTCGCGAGGCTTCAGCTCGATCTGCAACCGGCCGCAGTACTGGCAGCGGTAGCGATCGCGGGCGAACAGAAAGGTGTTCGTCACCTGCCGGCGGAAGCGCCGCGGCACGTGGATGAAGCGCGTAAGTCTGATGACGGCTGGACGCGGGAGCGTCAGTCTTTCGGATCTAACTACGCGATCGGAATCAGCCTCGACGATCTCCGCTTTTCCATCGATCACCAACCGCAGCGCACGGCGCAGCGGCACCATCGTCAAAGGCTCGAACGAAGCATTCAGTGCCAGACAACCAACGATCAAGCACTCCTCCTGGGCAAACCCACCCAAATATACAACTTGTACAGCTTGGTACCCGCAAGTTGCTGCAAAGGCACTACTTAAGGGACGACTGGGCTACGGGGGTGTTTCCCGGCCAGGCCCAGGGACTGCGGACGGTTTAACTGCAAATAAAAACTACCGGCAGGCGGCTCTCGGCCGAACCGGCTGTTGGCCGCGGGCTCTTCTGGTGGCGCTCGGGCCCAGCGTCCTGTTCTCTAAATGAACCCGGATGTGCTCGCGATCTTAAGCGCTGATCCATGAGCGCCAACTCGAAGCGCCCGTAGCCAAGGGCGGGTTCGGCCGACGGCCGCCTGCCGGTCGTTTTTATTTTGCAGTTACTCGCCTTACGCCCATCTAGATCGCCGACGCCGACATATCCGCCCTCTCCCGGACCTTCCCCCGCGAGGTCGACGCGGCGGCGCCCTTCGCCGGAACTGGCGTCAGCCACCCGTAACGGTCCTCGATCGTCCCCGTCGCGATCCCCATGTACTCGCGCTGAATCGCGAGCGTCAGCGCGCCGGGCTTGCCCGTTCCGATCGGAATGCGATCGACGGAGCGGATCGGAGTGATCTCGGCGGCGGTGCCGGTGAAGAACAGCTCGTCGGCGATGTAGAGCATCTCGCGCGGGAGTGAAGTCTCCACGATCTCCACGCCCATGTCACGCGCGATGGTGATCACCGAATCGCGGGTGATGCCGTTCAGAATTCCGGAGCTGATGGTGGACGTGTACAGCTTGCCATCGCGGACGAGGAAGAGATTCTCTCCACTGCCCTCCGACACGAGTCCGAACGAATCGAGCATGATTCCTTCGACATAGTTGTCGGCGCGCGCCTGCATCTTCGACAGCTGGCCGTTCAGGTAATTGCCGCCGGCCTTGGCGAGCGAGGGAAAAGTGTCGGGGGCAGGTCGTCTCCAGCTCGACACGCAGACATCGGCGCCGTTCTTTAGCGCTTCAGTGCCAAGATAAGTGCCCCACACCCAGGGGATGATGAAGACCTCGAGGGGGGTGTCGTGCGGAAGCACGCCCATCTGCTCGCCCGTCCGGATAGCAACGGGCCGCAGGTAACAGTGCGGGAGCTCGTTCTCGGCGACTGTTTCGATTGCGGCCTTCGAGAGATCTTCGATCGAGTACTTGAGCGGCATGCGGTAGATCCGGCAGGAATCCGCGAATCGCCGCATGTGGGAGCCAAGTCGGAAGACGGCCGGGCCGTTCTTGGTCTCGTAACAGCGGATGCCCTCGAAGACGCTCGAGCCGTAGTGGACGACGTGGCTCATGACGTGGATGGTGGCGTCCTCCCATTCCACGAACTTCCCGTCGCGCCAGATACGGTGGTGGTTATCGACTGCCGGCATGGAGCAGGATTCCTTCGAAGGGGAATCTCAATTTACACTACGAGTGCGTTGCGGCCCAGTCCGACAGGGCGTGTCCGATGTCATCTACACGCTTCGCCAATCCCGCATCGCGCGCTACAGACTGCGCCTTGTCGACCAGAACTTTGCCCTTCACCGTCACGAGGTGCGCGGAACGGCCAGGCAGCGCAAAGATCGCCGCCGAGTAGGGATCGCCGACGGGAGTGGCGCGCGGGATGTCGATCCTGAAGGCCGCGAGGTCGGCATCCTTTCCGACCTCGAGCGAGCCGACGCGGTCGTCGATGCTCAGAGCGCGCGCGCCGCCGATGGTCGCGAGCTCGAGGGCCTGGTGCGCGCCGAACGCATCGTGCTTGCGGGTCGCCGCACGATGGATGAGGACGGCGAGCCGGGCCTCGTCGAGAACGTCCATTCTGTTATTGCTCGCGACCGAATCGGATCCCATGCCGACCCGAATTCCCGCGGCGAGCATTGGGAGGAGCGGCGCGATGCCGTGGCCGAACTTGGCGTTCGAAGCTGGGCAATGCGCGACCGCGCAGCGGTGTCGCGCCATCGTCTCGATGTCGGCGTCATCGACGCGGACACAGTGGATGAGGAGCGGGCCGCTCTGGAGCGCCTCGTGTTGCTCCAGCAGCGCGATCGGTGAGCGGGCGCGGGGAGCGACCGGAATTCCGCGCCGCTTCCAGCGATCGGCGAAATCGCCGCTTCCGCTTGTAACCAACGCGTGCTCGGGCTCGCTCTCGGCGATGTGCATCGCCATGTGTAGTCGCTGCCGCGTCGCGAATTGTGCGGCGGCGGCGTAGAGCGCGTCCGAAACTGTGTATGGAGCGTGCGGCGACACGCCCAGGTCGACGAGATCGGTGCGCTGGGCATCGAGTAGCGCGACGCGATCCTCGAGCTCTCCCATCGCGATTTCTACTTGCGATGGATCGGGACCGAAGACTTCCTGATACATGATGCCACGCACACCGAGCTCTGTCATCGCCCGCATGACGACGCCGCTCGAACAGGTATCGGCGTAGGTCGTTATTCCCGCCTCGAGTCCCTCGATGATTCCGAGCCGCGCGGAGTCGAGCAGCATCTCGGCGTCGAAGACTTCGTTGCGGCTCCGACGCAATTTGTCGATCCACCCTGCGAAGCCGCAGTCCTCGAGGAAACCGCGCATGGCGGTGAGCTCGAGGTGGGTATGGGTGTTGATGAGACCGGGCAGAAGGATGGCGTCGCCGAGATCGTAGTCAGCGCCCGCTGGAGCGCCGGCACGCGGCCCGACGTAGGTGATCGACCCGCCGGTCTCGACGACGGTTCCGTTTTCGATCGGCGGCTGGGTGATGGGCAGCACCCAACGCGCGTGGTAGCGCATCAGCGCGGAGTAGGCGCCGACGGGCGGATCGGTTCGGGGATCGTGTCGCGCCGCGGCGCGCTGTCGCGAGGCGCGGTGAGAATGCGTCCCGTATCGCGTGGAATCGAAATGCGCCCGGTGTCGCGGCGCGGTGGCGGCCGCCGCGTCGTGTCAAACACCGTCGGAATCCGCCGCTGGCCGGAGGATGGGACGGGCTGATACCCCGGCTGGAGCGCGGGCGGCGTGACGTTGATCGGCGTGTTCTGCTGCGCGGACGGCGGCGGTGTTGTCGGCATCGGCGTCAACGGAATCGGTCCGGTGTCGATCGCGGGATACGGGTTCGCGTACGGCCCGTGCTTGTCGCAATCGCGCGTCGGTTCGGTGCCGGAAATGTAGAACTCGCTGGTGACGAGATTGCGCGGGCAGTAAGGAGTGGCGAGCAGTCCGCTGCTGACGTCGATGTCACGAGTGACGATAGAAATCGGCTTGGGCCAATCAGGCGGCGTCGGCTTGCGTCGGTACACTTCGGTCATGAACGCAGTCCACGTCGGAGCCGCAAGCAAACCGCCCTGCGCGTTGTCCTTGATCTTCTGAGGCTTGTCGAGACCGTACCAAACGCCGGCGACGAGATCGGCGGTGTAGCCGATGAACCAGACGTTGGTGCCGTCGTTGGTGGTTCCCGTTTTTCCGCCCGCCGGCAGATGGAAGCCCGATGCCCACACGCCCGCCGCGCTGCCGCGCCGGATCACGTCCTTCATGATGTCGACCATGATCCACGCTTCTTCAGGCGACAGCACCTGGGTTCGCGTCGGCGTTGGCTGCCAGAGAATCTCGCCCTTTTGATTCTCAACCCGGATGATCGCGTTTGGCGTCGCGCGCACCCCGAGGTTGGCGAAAGCAGTGTACGCCGAGATCAGCTCGATCGGATAGACATCGGCCGCCCCGATGTGGATCGATGGATAAGGCGGGATTGGACTGGTGATGCCGAAATTGCGCGCCTCGTTTATGACGGTCTGCTCGCCGAGCTCCATGCCGAGCCGGACAGTGGACACGTTACGCGATAGGTAGAGCGACTCGCGTAGCGGGATCTCGCCGAGGAATTTGAGATCGTAGTTCTGGGGTGCCCACTCGGGCTGTCCCGGAACCTGCAGAACCAGCGGGCTGTCGTTGACGATGTACGACGCCGGCCTGCCGTTTTGTATCGCCGCGGAGTACACGATCGGCTTGAAGGTCGAGCCCGGCTGACGCATCGCCTGGACCGCGCGATTGAATTTCGAGTCGTCGAAATCGCGGCCGCCGATCATCGCGCGCACGGCACCGGTGCGCGGATCGAGGGCGAGGAACGCGCCCTGTAGGTACGGCGAAGATCCCGACCCTTCGTCGCCTTCGCGGTGCGCCATGTAGTGCTCGTAGGTCTCGTGCGTATACGGACCGAAGCGGCCGGCTTCGATCGCGCGCGCCTGGCGCTCAAGCGCGCGCTCGGCGGCGCTCTGCATGTCGAGATCGAGAGTGGTGTAAACCTTGAGGCCCTGCTCGTAGAGCTGCTTGCCGAACTGGGCGTCGAGCTGCTGGCGAACCCATTCCACGAAATACGGTGCGGTCTCGCCGGTCGCAGTCTTGTTGGCGAGCTGCAGCGGATACGCCTTGGCGCGGCTGGCGTCGGCGTCGCTGATCTTCCCGTTCTGGCGCATCAGCTCGATGACGGTGTTGCGACGCTGGATCGCGCGCTCGGGGAATCGAACCGGATTGTAGCGCGCCGGAGCTTTGGGCAGTGCAGCCAGGGTCGCCGCCTCGGCGATGTTCAGGTCGCGGACCGACTTGCCGAAGTAGCGCTGTGCAGCGGTCTCGACGCCGTAAGCGCCGTGGCCGAGGTCGATCTGATTGAGATAGAGCTCGAGGATTTTTTTCTTGTCGTACTTGGCCTCGATTGCTCGCGCGACCTTGGCCTCTTTGACTTTGCGGATGATGCTTTTCTCACGCGAGATCTTCTCGGGAAAGACGTTGCGCGCGAGCTGCATGGTGATGGTGGAAAACCCCTGCGAGTAACCGTGGATCGGGGAACGGAGGATGACGCTCGCGGCGCGGTGCCAATCGATGCCGGCGTGCTGGTAGAAGCGCTTGTCTTCGGTGGTGACGAAGGCGTCCTGCACGATCTTGGGGATCTCGTCGATCTTGATCAGCGTGCGGCGCTCGAGGCCCAGCTCGGCGATGAATCGCCCGTCGATGGCGTAGAGCTTCGACGTCTGGTGCGGAGTGTACTCGGCGAGCACCTCGATCGAGGGGCATTGATTGCCGCGGCAGATGAGCGCCCACGTGCCGTACGCCGCGCCGGCGCCGACGGCGATGAGGAAAGTGAGCGAAAGCAGAACCACCCGAACGAAGGTCGGGTGACGTTTATGAAAACGCAGCTTGGTGGCGGTGTCGGCCATGCAGACTAAAGAAGATAACCGTGATACACCGAAGGTGACACGGTGGTCGGCCCTCCCTATCTTCTCCGCATGCAAGCGAAGAATTCACTGCTGGACGAGCTGTCCTGGCGCGGGATGGTTTACCAACACACGGACGGTTTGGCGGACGCTCTCGCAACGCGTGAACTGACGGGCTACGTGGGGTTTGACCCCAGCGCTTCCAGTCTGCACATCGGAAACCTCGTTCCCGTGATGGGGCTCGTGCATCTGCAGCGCTCAGGCCATCGGCCGATCGCGCTCGTCGGCGGGGGAACCGGAATGATCGGCGATCCGAGCGGACGGACGACGGAGCGGCAGCTTCTTTCAGTCGACGAAATCGAGGCGAACGCCAGCGCGATCGAGAAGCAGCTGTCGCATTTTCTCGATTTTAGCGGCCCGCACGCGGCGCAGATGCGCAACAACGCGGCCTGGCTCACACAACTCAAGGCGGTGGAGTTTCTGCGCGATGTCGGCAAGCACTTCACCGTGAACTACATGCTGGCGAAGGAGTCGGTGCAATCGAGAATCGAAGGTGGAATCTCTTTCACCGAGTTCTCGTACATGCTCCTTCAGGCCTACGACTATCTGGAGCTGAATCGCCGAGAAGGTGTCACACTGCAGATGGGCGGCAGC
>DATFGW010000029.1:0-12515 GCA_035249045.1 Gemmatimonadaceae bacterium
CGCCGCGACATCAAGATCGTTGCGCGCATCCAGGCGAGTGCCGATGACGACGCGACAGCGAGCGACATCGCGCGTCAAATTCGCGTTTTGACCGACGGCGGACAGATCCGCGCCGATGGCCCGTCGTCGTCTCGCAATCGCGCTTCGTGGTCGGTGAGCTACGATGTTTACGTTCCCAACCAGGCCAACCTCGATGCCACCACCGAAAACGGCGGCATTTCGGCGCAGGATGTTCGAGGTACTCTCACCTTCGAGGCGACGAACGGCGGGATTCACCTCTCCGATGTCGGCGGCAACGTTCGCGCGCGCACGACCAACGGCGGCGTGGTTGCCGATCTTTCAGGAACGACCTGGCAGGGGCAGGGCCTCGACCTGCAGACGACCAATGGCGGCGCGACCGTATATGTGCCGCGCGGCTACAACGCGGTGCTCGAGACGGGCACGACCAACGGCCCGATGCGCGTAGACTTTCCGATCACGGTGCGCGGCTCGATCAACCGGCATCTCTCGACCCAGCTCGGATCCGGTGGACCAGTGGTGAGGGTCGTCACCACCAACGGAGGAGTGCATATCGCGGAGCGGTGAGGGACGGGTGGAGCGCGGATCGAGGACCGAGGACTGTTTGATCGAGGCCCGAGGACTAACGGCATCTATGACCGCAGATTCATCGAGAACGGCAGACTATTGAGGACAAGCCGTCAGCAGTCCTCAATGGTTCCGGATCCTCAATAATCCTCGATCATAGATGCCGTTGGTCCTCGGGCCTCAGTCAGCGAGCGAGGACTAGACGTGCATCAATCTCCTCCAGGCGTTATTCTCTCTTGCCATGAAAAAGTCCCTCAACCCCGGCGTCGCCCTCTTTTCGGCGATCCTCGCCGTCGTCGGCTGTGCCAGTGGCCAGCCAGGCGTCAACCGCCAGGAATCCACCGGCGCAGCAACCGCAGTCCCAGTTGCGTCCGACACCGCCGCTCCGCTCTACACCCGCGCTGATATCGAATTCATGGATGGGATGATCGCCCACCACGCCCAGGCCCTCTTGATGGCGAGCTGGGCGGACTCGCACGGCGCCAGTCCCACCATCCGCACCCTGACCGACCGGATCACCAACGCCCAGAAGGACGAGATCGTCGCGATGCAGAAGTGGCTGCGCGATCGGCATCAGCCCGTGCCCGAGCCTGATCCGCACGGAATGATGATGGACATGGGCGGGATGCACCACGAGATGCTGATGCCCGGCATGCTCACCGACGACCAGTTGAAACAACTCGACGCCGCGCGCAGTAAGGAGTTCGACCGGCTGTTCCTGGTCTTCATGATTCAGCACCACAAGGGCGCCGTAACAATGGTCGACAACCTGTTCGCCACCAACGGCGCCGCCCAGGATATCAGCGTTTACAAGATGGCATCGGACATCAGCGCGGATCAGACGACCGAGATCGCCCGGATGCAGAAGATGCTGGCGGCGATGGTGTTCGACACCCAGGCGCAGTAGCCCACTCCCGTTGCATTGCTGTTTCAGGACATCGCGTCAATCACGTTCAGAGGAACTCAAATGAGCTTGAATCTCCCCACCCGTTACTCACTGCCATCGGTGTCCGCGCTCGCGGTTGCAGCATTGGCAGCGTGCGCGCCGGCGACTTACTCGCCGTCCACGTCGGTTCCATCGACGGTGACAGGAAACATGTCCACCGCTGCACCGACTCCTGATCCGCGCATTGGACTCCGCCCCGGCGCCTACGACGCCCAGGAGGCAGTCTGGAATCTCAAAGTCGTTTCGTCGACCAAGCCTTCCGAGAAATTCGTCAACGGCATCAACTCAGATCTCGCGTTCCTCGGTAACTACGTCTTCCAGGGCAGCTTCAGCGGCTACCAGGTTTGGGACATCTCGAACCCGAGCCAGCCCGTCGTCAGGACCGCGTACTTCTGCCCCGGTTCGCAGAGCGACGTCTCGGTCTATCGCAATCTGCTGTTCGTCTCCGGTGAGGACCTCAGCGCGCGTCTCGATTGCGGCGCCGAAGGTGTCAAGGATTCGGTCAGCAAGGCTCGACTGCGCGGCATTCGCATCTTCGACATCAGCGACATCGGCAACCCGAAGAACGTCGGCAACGTGCAGACCTGCCGCGGATCGCACACCCACTCGCTGCTCGTCGACCCCAAGGATCCCGAGAACGTTTACGTCTACATCTCCGGCTCGGCGCCCGTACGCTCGTCTAACGAGCTCGCCGGCTGCGTCGCGCTTTCACCGGACAAGGATCCCAACTCGGCGCTGTTCCGGATCGAGGTGATCAAGGTCCCGCTCGCGCACCCCGAGCAGGCGGCGATCGTGTCGTCGCCGCGCATCTTCAACGATCTCAAGGGTCCGCCGACGCACGGCGAGACCGCCGCCGAGAAAGTTGAAAAGGCACAGGCAGTCGTCGAAGCGAAGAAGAAGGGCGGTTACGTCGCGACGATTTTCGGCGAGGAAGAGATCGCGCCCGATGGATGGGTCGCCGGCCAGCTGGCGACCATCGTCAAGGAGCGGGGCGGCACCGGTGCTCCCACCGCGGCGGACAGCGCGGAATTGCACAAGCGGCTGCCCGACATCATTCGCAAGATGCTGGGTGGTGCGGATCCGAATGGTCCGCGTCCGGCTGGTAACGGTCCGAGCCAATGCCACGACATCACGCTTTATCCGGCGATCGGCAGAGCTGGTGGCGCGTGCGGTGGCTACGGATTGCTGCTCGACATCAGTGATCCCGCGCATCCCGTTCGCCTGAACGCAGCGGCGGATTCCAATTTCTCGTACTGGCATTCCGCGACCTTCAACAACGACGGAACGAAGGTTCTGTTCTCCGACGAGTGGGGCGGCGGCATGCAGCCCAAATGCCGGTCGACCGATCCGCGCGAGTGGGGCGCCGACGCGATCTTCACGCTCGCGGGCACCGCGATGAATTTCCAGAGCTACTACAAGCTCCCTGCTCCGCAGACCAAGAACGAGAACTGCGTCGCGCACAACGGCTCGCTGATTCCGATTCCCGGCCGCGACATCATGGTGCAGGGCTGGTATCAGGGCGGCATCTCGGTGTTCGATTGGACCGACGCCGCGCATCCGCGTGAGATCGCGTTCTTCGATCGTGGTCCGGCCGACACCACCCTCAAGCTGAGTGGCTCGTGGTCGGCGTACTGGTACAACGGCAACATCATCAGCTCGGAGATCACACGCGGTCTGGACATCTTCCAGCTGGTGCCGAGCGCGTTCATCTCGCAGAACGAGATCGACGCGGCGAAGACGGTGCACTTCGATTACTACAATGTGCAGGGCCAGCAGAAGATGGTCTGGCCGCCGTCGTTCGCGCTGGCGCGCGCGTACGTCGATCAGCTCGAGCGGAACGGTGGACTGGCATCGCCGAGAATTTCGGCGGTGCGTCAGGCGCTGACTGCAGCGGAGGGACGGTCGGGCAGCGCGCGGTCGAGTGCATTGAGCTCGCTCGCGGCGCAATTGGATAGTGATGCAGCGAACGCGCGTGACGCAGCGAAGGTGCGCGCGCTAGCTGCAGCAGTAAGAGATCTGGCCAGCTAGGATTTAGAGCGAATTCATAACAACGGTCGCGGTTAACGCCGCGGCCGTTGTTTTTTTCTGTGCTATTACCACCGCCGCGCGAAGTCTTCGACGCTCGTATGCCGAGGTAGTGGAGGAACGCCACGCAGTCTGTCCACTGCGATGCGTTGAGTTTGTTCGATGAGGTCGGCGCTGGCATCGCGCAGCTTTACCACTGCGCTCCTGTCGGACGCGAGCGATTGCACGATTCGCATCAGCGCCGGATCACGCAGAGCCACTGCCAGATCGATTGCTCTCCAGACAGTAGTGATTGATTGCTGCGGTCCCGTCAGCCGGCTCGTAGCGGCTCGCGCGATCCGTTCGCGGGTCGCCTGACTGAGAGCCGAACCGCCAACGCCCTCGACCATGAAACGCAGAGCCAGCAACGCATCGTGCGCGACGCTGACGTTCGTAGTCGTTTCGAGAACGTCGAGTACCGCAGGCGCTGCGGCTTCACCGAACTCGGCGAGCGCCGATATCGCGGGAGGGGAGCTGCCGAGAGAGCCGGCCAGGGCATGAATCGCGGCTGGATCTCGAAGCGATGATACGACGAGTGCGAGACCCGCAGCGAGCTCGGGGTTTCCGGAATCCACGACCTTCTCACCGGCGGCGCGCCGCGTGCGAACGTTGTCAACGAGAGCGTTCTCGCGTTCGAGCGCAGTCATCAGCGCCGCGCGCAACTCTGGGCCGACTTTGTCCGGGCCTATTTTGCGAACGCGTGAAAGAGCGCGACCAGTTTCCGATATGTCGCCTGCGACCAACTGGTGAGCGACTTCCGATTGCTCGTTTGTTGGCGGCGACCGAAGCTCGAGAAAGCCCGCGGGAATCGGTTGCGAGCCCACAACTGGAAGTTGGAGTGTGATCTTGTACCGCCCGGCGGGAAGCGAGTCGCCAAGTACGTCCTTCGTGGCGACCGAAAAGGCAAGCCGGTTCTGTTTCATCTCCGGCGTGATCGGTCCTTGTGATAACATCGCAAGGCAGGCGAACACCATTCCGTGTTTTCTCGCCTCGGCTTGCTGCCATTCGTAGGAGCTCCACTGACGGTGCTGGCGCGAGTCGCCTGACACCCGCTCGAACTTGGCTGTCGGTCCGCACGCCCCCCATTGAAGTGTGGGCGGTGCGTCTTCAGTGGTCACCATTCTCGACGAGATTCCCACTGTGTCGAGCGAAGGCCCACGAAAAGCGGAATACGCTTCGAACGACACGCCCACGAGTTTCGGCGCTTCATAATATCTGCGTCGATGGCAGCCCAGCACAACGGCGCAGGCGAGGATCGCAATCGTCAGGCTTCTTGTTGTTACGCATTCCATATGGAGACGATCCCGGGCACACATCTGGCGTTTAAGCGCTACCATGAAGTGGCTACTTGTACTTGTACTAGCGAGCACCATCGTTGGCAACGGCTGCAATGCCTGCGGGCCCGAGCAGCACGCCATCACCGCCACGGCGCCCAACAACCTTACGCTGGGCGGTGATTTCGGAACGCGGCAGGTTCAGTACGTGAACAGGCGCCTGACCCAACCGCCAGCGACGCGCGAAGACTTCCAGTATCTCTTCAGCACGCTCGATGGATTGGCGCAGGGCGAAGGAGTCGCATTCACGCTCGCCGGAACCGACGCCCAGACCCAGGAGATCGTTACTCTGGTGCTCGGGCTGCCCGTGGCGCTGCGGCAGGGCGATACCTACGCTGTCGGCAGCACCTTCAACATTGACGTCACCACACCAGGCGAAGAGGGATTTTGGGGACCGCACGATCTGCAGCAGTCGGGCAAGGCCGATGTCGCGTTCGTGATTGCGACTTACACTTTCCCGCCCGTGACGTACACTCCGACGTTTACGGCCGTGACATCGAGCGGAACGATTCAAGTCACCGACCGCTCGCCCGGACACCTTCAGGTGCATCTCGACCTGACCTTCACCGACGCGAACGGGAACGTGAGAACTCTCACCGGCGACGGCCGGGTGGACAACGAGCGATTCGCGGCATTGTGTAACTGAGTCGCCCGGATACAAAGTCAGGAGACATCTCGGGGACACGTAGCATGAGTGATGGGCAGGTATTGGCCGCATTCGTTGGGCTCCTGATATTCGGTGGCTGCTCCGCCGACCCTGCACATCCGCCTGCCCCCACACCTCGGCCGGCGACGACGGCGATCGTGGGCGACACGTCGCCACCACTCAGACCATCTACTCCTCCCGGGCCAGATACTGCCGCAGTGGATGCGGTGCCCATCGTTTCGCAGGCGACGCTCGACACGACTCGATGCGCGGCCCCGGATACAGCACGCAAGAGTTCCGGGATGGCCTTTATCGATTCACTCGAGGCCATCGCATTCCCCAGCTCGAACGGAAGGGCGTCGCGTGCATGCGGTGAGCTGCGCATCCGATTGTTGAACGGACGAACCGCGCTGTTCACGGACGACACCGTCGCAAGCCCTCACTTCGGACTGTCTAGGTACGCGGGATACCAGCAGACGATCCACTCCCACATCGTCCACCACTACAACTACGAAGGCAGCGGTGCATGGATCGTCGTCGACGATTCCACCGGAGATTCGAGGATCGTATTCGGGATGCCCGTTGGTTCACCCGACGGCCAGCGGTTCGCGCTGACTTCGATGGCTGACGAAGCCGGCTACGATCCAGGCATGATCCAGATCTGGCGAATCGTCAACAGACGCCCGGAGAAGGAATTCTCCTACGATACTGGGAGCTCGCCCTGGCAAGCGTCCGATCCCGTGTGGGTGGATTCGTCCACCGTCGACTTCATCAAGAACACCTACACCAGCATGAGCGAGCCCGACATTGAATCCCGGGGGCGCATCGTCAGATCCGGAACGACGTGGACCTTCGCGCCCGATCCCGTGATCACAGCGAATCCAGTTGGAGTCTGGCGCGGATCGTCGGTGTGCACGAGAGTGGGGTCATCACCGTGCAACGATGAGATCAACGTGTATCGCATCGCACGAGTCGGCGCCGGGGACAGCCTCTCGGTCGATGGCCGCAGGATCGTCAACGGCCAGGAAGTCGAGATGGGCGTGCTCGGCTGCCACACGCGAGGCGTCATTCAATTCAGCTGCCCGATGCCCAACGGCGTGTGGTACTTCACCGTCCGCGGCGACAGCCTCCTTGGCGAGGATATCGCGCCCGACCATAGCCCATATCGGCGCGTTCGCGCCGCTCGCTCGCGCTAAATCGATCTCGCCCGTTCAAACCTTCCGGCCTCGCATTCGATCCAATTGCAGGGGCCATCTGCCGTCCCCCCCCCAACACCCTGCTCCGGAGCACCAAATGCCGCGACTCACCCGCATCCGTCCCGCAAATCCGACCCGGCGATTCTCGACCGCGTTCTGCCTCCTGATCACAGCGGCGTTCTCGGCGAGCGCAATCGCCCAGACGCCAGACAAGGGTGAGTGGCGGCTCTACTACGACACGTCGCGCCCGGAGCGCGTCCAGCTCGTATTCGAGCACTACGAGAACGGAATGCGCCGACACGGATCGACGTCCTACGGCGTGCGTCCATCGGAATTGCGCGGGTTGACTCAGTCGCAGCTCTCGTCCTACAACGGGCCGGTACGCTTTCAGCTCGTGCGCGACGCCGGCACCTTCAACTTCGATGGTGAACTGCGGGACGGCCACGGCACGGGATTCTTCACTTTCGCGCCGGATTCGAGGTTCCCCGAACAGCTAGCTTCGCGCGGCTACGAGCGCCCGACCAGCGAGCAGCAGTTCTGGCTCGCCATGCACGACGTCGGCTACGCGATGCTCGACGAGCTGCGCAGCGATGGATACGAGCGGCCGTCGGTCAACCAGCTCGTCGTAATGGGGATGCACGGCGCCAATCTCGATTACATGCGATCGCTGCGCGCCGCCGGCTATCGCGTCGGCAGCACCCGCCGCCTCGTCACGCTACGCGATCACGGGGTCTCCGAAGATTTCATCAGTGATCTCTCCGCTGCGGGATACAAAGAGCTTTCCCTCGACGATCTGCAGGATCTGCGCGATCACGGTGTCACACCAGATTTCATTGCGGCGCTCCGGAAATACGGCTTCACGAATCTCTCCACCGACCAGCTGCTCGCCGCACGCGACCACGGCGTCACCGAATCCTTCATCGCCGATTTCCGGGAAATGGGCTACACCAATCTGAGTCTTCGCGATTTCGTCAGGATGCGCGACCACGGCGTCACGCCCGGATTCGCGAGGCAGATGCGCCCGTCTGGCGGTGGACTCGTCAGTGTCGAAGAGCTGATTCGCCGCCGAGATCGCGGGGACTACTGACGGAGATAGCTCTTCGCGATCATCATGTGGACGCCGACGTTGCCGTCCACGAGCTCGGTGATGCGCAGGTCTGCCGCCATCGACGCCGCCTGGTACGCCTGCGCTTCGGTTAGCGATTTCTTCTCCTGAAGCAGCTTCACCATCTCGCGGATTGCCGTCTTCGTCGCGACGACCAGCGACGTATCCGTCCCCATGGTGATCCAGTGCGTCGGCGTCTCGGCGCGCGGCCACTCGAGCTTCATGTCCTTGCGCACGACCACCTGCACGCGCCCGCGCAGATTGGTCTCGATCGCGGTTTGATCGACCTCACCATCGCCTTGCGCTGCGTGGCCGTCGCCGATCTCGAGCAGCGCGCCTTTGACGAAGACTGGTATGTAGAGAGTCGTTCCGGCGACGAGCTCCTTGTTGTCGAGATTGCCGGCGTGTCGCGACGGCGGATTGCTGCTCACTCTACCGAGTGATGGCGCGGGCGCCACACCGATGGAGCCGAAGAATGGGCGGAGCGGTACCACGATTCCCGGCGCGACTTCGGCGGTCATGTGCGCGCGATCGAGATGGACCAGCGTGCTGACGCGAGAGCCCGGCGGCCCGCAGAGCTCGGGGACAAATCCGCGGCAACCGTTGTAGGCGTAGTCGATGGGCAGCGTGATCGACTGCAGCCTGACCTCGAGCACGTCACCCGAATCCGCTCCCTCGACGTAAATCGGCCCGGTGAGGATGTGCCCGCCGGGTCCGCGCAGCGCGCCGGTGTCCTGCGCCACGATGTCGCGCAGCGCCTGCGGGACGTCGGCCGGCTTGACACCGAGTCGTTCGAGGCCGGTCGGAGTGTTGGTGAGCATCGTCTCGACTTCGACGATGTCGCCGGACTTGATGCGCAGCGCCGGTTTCGCTTCCGACCAGTAGTAGCCGTACGCGACGGTCGTGGGAGTCGCGGGCAGCTTATAGACGGTCTGGGCGGAGCTGACTTCCGCCGCAACAAGTGCGACAAGCAGGACGATTGTATTTCTCATATGAACGAGCTCTCGGCTCTCCTCGAAGCGGTTCGACTGGTCTCCAATCATCCGGCATGGGGGTCGCTTCTGCAATGGCGACGGTCGTCGTCCCAAATCAGAACTGGCACCACCGGTGCCCACCCGCCACATTGTGGGATGAGCGATAACGGGTCGGCCTATCCCAGTCAGCTGGCTGCGCTGATTGCGCGCAGACTGCGCGAATCCAGTCGCGAGCTGGTCGCTCGCTGGCTGGAAAGGATCACCGCGCGCGTTGCCGTTGCTCCGCAGCGGATATTCCCCACCGACGAGCTGCTCAATCACGTGCCGCTACTCATCGATGGCATCGCTGATTACGTCGAGTGTTCGGACACCGAGCTCAACGCCGAGCTCCCGGTGGCGGCCAAGGCAATGGAGCTGGGCGCGCTGCGCCACTCTCAGGGCTTTGATGCCTACGAGATTCTCAAGGAGCTCGAGATACTCGGCGGAATCCTCTTCTCATTTGTCGAAGCCATCGCCGAGGAGGATGCGACCGGGGCACAGGCGCGGGACTTCCTCGTCTGCTGGCATCGCATCGGCCACGCGATCGAGCTAATTCGACAGGCGACGATGACCCACTTCCTCCGTTTGTCCGCCAAACGCGTGAACGAGCGAGAAAACCGCCTGCGACGGTTCAACCGGATGGTCTCGCACGAGCTGAAAAATCGTGTCGGCGCCATTCGCGGGGCCGGCAACCTGCTCACAGAAGAGTGGCTCGAGCAGAGTGAGCGCGTTCGCTTTCAGAACATGATCCTCGAGAACTCGGAGGAGCTCCAGCGAACTCTCGCCAATCTCGAATCGCTGTCACGTCTCGAGACGGACTCGAGACTGAGCCGGAATGTGCTGCTACCCCAGGCCACTGCCGAGGCGGTGCGGCAGCTGCGCAAGCCGGCCGACGCGAAAGGTGTCGAGATTATCATCGACGAGGCTCTTCCACCCGTCGAGGTCGACGCGGCTGCGGTGGAGCTGTGTCTGGTGAACTACGTCTCGAACGCGATCAAGTACTCCGATCCCGCCAAGCCTCAGCGCTGGGTCCGGATCGACGGCTCGTTCGAGGTTCGGGGAGTCGAAGGCGGCAAGCTCGTTGTCCGCGTTCGGGACAACGGTCTCGGAGTTCCGATGCCCGCACGCGAAAGACTGTTCGACCGCTTCTACCGCGCGCCTGAGACTGTAACCGAAGCCGAGGGAACCGGGCTCGGCCTGAGCATCGTGCGCGAGACCGCCGAGTCGTTCGGAGGCCGGGCGTGGGCAGAATTTCCGGACACGGGCGAGACGGTATTCGCGTTTTCCTTCCCGTCGCGGCGCGAGGAAGATGCCGCCGCCGCGGGCACGAGACGACCGGAAGAAGCAATTTCCTAGATCGGTCCCCAGGCTTCGAGCTCGGTCATACCGACCGCGGAACCGCGCTGCGGCTCGAGTATAACACGTACGCGGCTTATTGTCTGTGGAGCGAGTGTAATCACGTTCGCGCGATGACCCGTGGGATTGGCCGGCTGACGATGTTGGACGCGTGCGTCGACCCACCGATCTCCGATCCAGGTTTGCACTATGTATCTCGCCGGTGCTCGCACCGCCGCGGCTGGCCCGTCGTCGAGGAAGTACAGCTTCAGCTGTTCGACGACTCGTGGCGCGCCGAAATCAACCGTCACGGTGTCGCGCTTGTTCGGCGAGCCGACGGTCGTCCAGCGGTTGGGCGGAGATTCGTGATACCAGTAATTCCCATCGACGAGTCGCGTAGCAGGTGATTTTTCCGCGCTGAATGATGCGTGAATCAACGGATACGCCCCCGCTCCGTTGTTGACGGCGAAGTTGACCAACTCGGCGGGACGGGGCGGATGTAACGACGGTCCGAGCAGCGCGACGGTGCGAGTGAGATGCGCGCTCCGCGCAATCGTGCGGCCGTCGGCGATCACCACCAGACCTTCGCCTCGCCGATAGCGCTTGCCCGTACGATCCCAGAGAATCGACAGCGTATGCCCGTGATACCGCACGCCATCCAGCGCGAAGTACGGCCACGATTCTGACGCGAGGGAACGCACCTCGACGCTGTCGTCGGCGCGCGGCCTGAGCCCTACCAACCCCGTGATCACCAGGTTCACGTAGCCCGAGTGGAAGTAGTGCTCGCTGTGGTTGAAGCTGTCGAATCCCTCCCACGACCCGTTGTCTGGATTTGCTCCCTCTGCGATGTACGGCCGTCCATTTTTTCGCTGCGTCCGCGTGTAAATCCCGAAGAGCCTCCTCCAGTCCGACGCCGTCACGACGCTCTGATCATAGTCGTCGAGGAGATTCGCCATCGCGACCAGCGTCTGGGTCGTCGCGTACGGCCACGAGTTTCCGCTCCACCAGCAGCACTTCGGCGAGATGTAGAACTGCGGGTCGTGTCGCTCGGTCGTCGTCGGCCCGTACGGAGCGAGGAAATACGCCGTGTCCATCAGAAATCGCCACGCGCGCTCGTATCCTTTGCCGCGCTCCGGGAGATCGAACTGCCAGGGCACGAAACCGATCAGCTCGCGACCGTGCGGATTCCCGGCAAATTTTCCCGTCTCGTAGGTGCGACTCAGCGCTTTCACGCCGTCCCGCTCGTCGTGCGCGAACTCGTGCAGGAAGAATTCGCGTCGCTCGTCCCACAGCTGTGACTCTACGCGACGCCGAAGCTCCACCGCACGCTCGTCGAACTCTCGCGCCGTCGCGGTGTCACCGAACACCCTCGACGCGCGCACTATCGCCCGCGCATCACCGTACATGTAGCTGTTGAGCGTCGGACGGAATCCTTCGGCGCCTTCGTCGATGTCGTCGGTCTGCCGGCTGTTGATGTTGCGCTCCATTCCATCGTGCAGCCCGTCCCAGCGGAACGTCTTCTGCGCGTTGTCCCAGCGCTCCGCCATCCAGCCAGCGTACTGCTTTTTCATGTAGGGCAACACGGTGCGCAGGAACGACGTGTCGCCGAGCACCTCGTACACGCCCCACATCGCCGAGCCGTACCAGTTGCTGTAGCTGCGCGGCTGCGCGCCGGGCGTCTCGAACCAGTAGCGCGCGAAATCGTCGATGATGCGCCGGTCGTCGAGCCAGCGCACCTCGGCGAACTGGTGGCCGAGTGGGCAGCTGATCGCGCCGTAACGTCCCGACCAGAATGGCCGGTCGAGAAACTCGGTGAAGGTGTACCCGGTCTCAGGCGAGGCGTAGGTCAGGTGCTTGGTGACGAGCTCCCACCTGTAGTAGTAGGTCGCATCGATGGCGGAATCGGGCGACTCGAAGAACGGGATGCGCGCCTCGTACCAGTCCCAGTCGCGATTGTCCCACCACGATTGCCGCGCCAGCACCGCCTGGCGATCGAGGATCTGAGCGGGCGCGCCCCTCGAGACGGCGAGGCCAAGACAGCCCGCGACAAGGAGGCCAATCGCGCGTCGCATGAACCTATTTACGTTTACGTCGCCCACCACGTCAACAAGCGGTTCCGGACTCTGGCGATCAGGACCGAATAACGGTATCACTGGGCGATGCTCAAACGGATCGGTATCGCCGCCGGCCTGCTCGCCCTCTGCGCACTCTCGATTCTGCGCGTTGCCCGGCCGCCGCACGCCGTTCCCGCGACAGCGCCTGATACGGTGTTCTCCGCCGAGCGTGCGATG
>DATFGW010000030.1:0-3336 GCA_035249045.1 Gemmatimonadaceae bacterium
CCTTGCGCGCTCGGTCGAGTACTTCCGGATCCCGCGCGATGTCGTGACGATCACGGTCGGCAAGTCCACCTATGCCCGGTGCGGGATCATCACCAACGTCACCCCTTTCGAGCCCGAGTGGGAAGGCTTCGTCACCCTCGAGATCTCGAACACCACGCCGCTGCCGGCCAGGATCTACGCGAATGAGGGCATCGCGCAGGTTCTTTTCTTCAAGGGTGAGGAGGAGCCGCAGGTATCCTACAAGGACAAGAAAGGCAAGTACCAGGGTCAGCAGGGAGTAACGTTGCCCCGATTGTAGTCTGGCCCTCGCCTTGCCAAAGGGGAACGGACCAACCGTAATCGAGAGGACGCAAGGCTGATGCAGAATCGCGATGGCTTACAGAAAGGCCCTCAGGATCACGCCGAGGGCCAGCACGGATCGAAAACGCACGGCAAGTTCATCGAGCAGCTGCACTCACGAAGCGCCGACGCGGCCGACGAAAGTCAGACGCGAACCGACCCACCGAAGAACCCGGGGCGCCATAACGCCGTCCACCGACTCGCCGAGGACCGGCAGCAGCACGACGAGGCGGAGCGGGAAAGCGAAAGAACGAGGCTCAACCGCAAGCTGGAGCGAGAGCGCGGCGAAGCCTAAGGCCGTAACCGAGAGCCGGCATTGCGCCGGCTCTCGTCACATCAGGGGCGGGTTCCGAGTGTCCGCGCGCGAATGTAGTCGCGGTTCATCCGGGTGATGGTGTCGAGACTGATTTCCTTGGGACACGCCTCCTGACATTCGCCGTGCCAGGTGCAGTTGCCGAAGTGCTCGAGATCCATCTGCTCGATCATCGCCAGCGCGCGACGGTAGCGCTCCGGCTGGCCCTGGGGCAGCAATCCGAGGTGGGTGATCTTCGCTGCGGTGAACAATGACGCCGACGCGTTCGGACACGCCGCCACACAGGCGCCGCAGGCAATGCACGCCGCGGCATCCATTGCGTCGTCGACGCTTTCCTTGGAGATGAGAACGCTGTTGGCGTCCTGAGCGCCGCCCGTCGGCGCACTGATGAACCCGCCCGCCTGAATGATCCGATCGAAGGCCGAACGATCGACCACCAGATCCTTAAGCACGGGAAACGCTCTCGCACGCCACGGCTCTATGTAGATGGTGTCGCCATCATTGAAGCTGCGCATGTGCAGCTGGCATGTAGCGGTGCCCTTCATCGGACCGTGTGCGACGCCGTTGATCATCAGGCTGCACATCCCGCAAATCCCTTCGCGGCAGTCGTTGTCGAACGCGATCGGGACGTCGCCGCGCTCGGTCAGGCCTTCGTTGACAACGTCGAGCATTTCGAGGAACGACATGTCCGGATTGATGTCGCGCGCGTCGTACTTCACCATCTTCCCGGGCGCATCAGGTCCGGCCTGACGCCAGACGTGAAGAGTGAGGTTCATTACTTGTAGCTCCTCTGGCTGAGCTTCACGTTCTCGAAGACGAGCGGCTCCTTGTTGAGGATCGGCGGCTTCCCTTCTCCTGCGTATTCCCACGCCGCGACGTACGCGAAGTGCTCGTCGTCACGCAACGCCTCGCCCTCCGGCGTCTGATACTCCTCCCGGAAGTGCGCCCCGCACGATTCAGTCCGGTCCAGCGCGTCGAGACACATCAGCTCGGCCAGCTCCAGGAAGTCCGCGACCCGTCCTGCCTTCTCGAGCGCCTGATTGATCTCCGCATCGCTGCCCGGCACGTTCACGTCGCGCCAGAACTCGGCGCGCAACTCGGGAATCTTCTGCAACGCGAGCTTCAGGCCGGCTTCATTGCGCGCCATCCCGCAGTACTCCCACATGATTTTACCCAGCTCGCGATGGAACGAGCTCACAGTTCGCGTTCCGTCGATGGACAGAAACTTGTTCGTCCGCTCGGCGATCTGACGCTCCGAATCCCCGAAGGCGGGGTGCGAGGTGTCGACCTTCTCCGGCTTTCTCGTCGCGAGATAGTCTCCGACGGTATTAGGAATGATGAAGTAGCCGTCGGCGAGTCCCTGCATCAGTGCGCTCGCGCCGAGACGGTTGGCGCCGTGATCGGAGAAGTTCGCTTCGCCCGTTACGTGCAGGCCCTCGATGGTGCTCATGAGATTGTAATCGACCCACAGGCCGCCCATCGTGTAGTGGACTGCCGGGTAGATCCGCATCGGCACTTCGTAGGGATTCTCGTCGGTGATCCGCTCGTACATCTGGAAGAGGTTGCCGTAGCGATCCTCGATCACCGATCTGCCGAGCCGCTTGATCGCGTCGGCAAAATCGAGATAAACGCCGAGCCCGGTCTCGCCGACGCCCCTTCCCTCGTCGCAGACTTCCTTCGCCGCACGCGACGCAATGTCGCGCGGCGCCAGGTTTCCGAAGCTCGGGTATTTCCGCTCGAGGAAGTAGTCTCGCTCGTTCTCGGGAATCTGCCGCGGCGGGCGCTTGTCACCCACGGCCTTTGGCACCCACACCCGACCGTCGTTGCGCAACGACTCGCTCATCAGCGTGAGCTTCGACTGGTAGTCGCCACTCACCGGGATGCAGGTTGGATGGATCTGGGTGAAGCACGGATTTGCGAACGCGGCGCCCCGCTTGTAAGCGCGCCAGATGGCAGTCGCATTGGATCCCTGGGCGTTGGTGGACAGGTAGAACACGTTGCCGTAGCCGCCGCTCGCGAGGACAACCGCGTCCGCGGCGTGTGACTCGATCGCACCCGTCACCAGATTTCTCGTCACGATCCCGCGAGCCTTCCCATCGATGACGACGAGATCGAGCATCTCGGTGCGCGGGTACATCTTTAGCGCACCGCGCTGCACCTGACGCTCCAATGCCTGGTACGCGCCGAGCAAAAGCTGCTGGCCCGTCTGTCCGCGCGCGTAGAAGGTGCGCGATACCTGTGCGCCGCCAAATGACCGGTTCGCGAGCAGTCCGCCGTATTCGCGCGCGAACGGCACGCCCTGCGCCACGCATTGATCAATGATGTTCACGCTCAGCTCGGCGAGCCGATAGACGTTGGCCTCGCGGGAACGGAAATCGCCGCCCTTTACCGTGTCATAGAACAACCGATAGACGCTGTCGCCGTCGTTCTGATAATTCTTGGCCGCGTTGATGCCGCCCTGAGCCGCAATGCTGTGTGCCCGGCGCGGCGAATCCTGGAAGCAAAAACACTTCACGTTGTAGCCAAGCTCGCTCATGGTGGCAGCGCCGGCGCCGCCGGCCAGGCCTGATCCGACAACGATGACGGTGTTTTTTCGCTTGTTCGCCGGATTCACCAGCTTCATCTCGAAGCGGTGGCGGTTCCACTTCTCCGCCAGCGGGCCGCCAGGGACGCGCGCGTCGAGG
>DATFGW010000031.1:0-7846 GCA_035249045.1 Gemmatimonadaceae bacterium
GAGGTTTACCGCCTGCAGGGCGTGAAGATCAACGACAAGCACATTGGCGTGATCGTGCGGCAGATGCTGCAGAAGGTGCGCGTGCTCGAGAGCGGCGACACCGAGTTCCTCGAGGGCGAGCACGTCGACAAGCAGACCTTCCGGGAAGCGAACGACAAGGCCAAGAAGAAGAAGCAGGCGCCGTCGGTTTCGGAGCCGCTGCTGCTCGGTATTACCAAGGCCAGTCTCACGACTCAGTCGTTCATCTCGGCGGCGAGCTTCCAGGAGACGACGCGTGTTCTGACCGACGCCGCGATCCGCGGCGCGCGGGACGAGCTGCTCGGTCTCAAGGAGAACATCATCATCGGTCACCTGATTCCGGCTGGAACTGGTATGTACCGGTACCAGGAAGTGGAGATCGAAGGAGCCCCGGTGCCGCCGGCGCCGGAGCTTCCGCCCGAGCCGACCATCGCCGAGATCCTGGCGAGCGATTCGGATTCGGACTTCGCGCTGCCGGAGACGGTGCCAGTTCCGGAGGAGATCTAGCGGGAAGCGGGAAGCGGGAGGCGGGAGGCGGGAGGCGGTGAAACTACGTAATGGCCTCCGCTCACCTCGCTTCCGCAAAAACGTGCCAATCACTCACAGCCAGTTGCGTGTCAAATTTGACACTCAACTGGCTGTTTGATTGCGCGTCAGAAACAGCTAGTGCAACATCCTCGTACGATTGATTCGTGCGGGATGTACGCTTCCCGCTTCCCGCTCACCGCTTCCCGCTTCCCGCTCACCGCTTCCCGTCATGGACCTCTACATCTTCTGCGTGGTACTTGGAGCCGCTGGAATGGCCGCGATGGCTTTCCTCGGTTTCACGAGCAGTCACGCCGGAAGTCATCACGGCGGGCATGACACGAGCGGGCACGAGATGCACGGCACCGGTGCCCCTCATGCAATAACCCATTCCCGTGGGGCCGCGACGCCGTCCCACGCAGGCCATCTTCACGGTCACTCGAGCCACCTGCACGCCGATGACTGGAAAACCCACGCTTGGTCGTGGCTATCGCCGCGGGTGTTGTTCAATGTGCTCGTCGGCTTCGGCGCGACGGGTCTCGTTTTCGAGCGACTGGTCGGACCGGTGCTCGCGCTGCCCATAGCACTGATCGGCGGAATTGCGTTCGAGAGCGTGGTGGTGCGCCCGCTCTTCAATTCCTTGTTCCGCTTCGAGTCCCAGCCGGCGCAGACCCTCGAGTCGGCGATCATGTCCGAGGCGCGGGCGGTTACCGGTTTCGATGCCAACGGCAATGGATTGGTCTCTGTCGAGCTCGGTGGAGAAGTCGTACAGATACTCGGCACGCTGACGGCGGATGAGCGGACCGCCGGCGTGCGGGTGCGATCCGGTGATTCGGTGCGGATCGAGGAAGTGGACGCTGCGCGCAACCGCTGCGTCGTGTCCCGCATTGGCTTGGGCGGGACCTGATTCGTTACGCTCTCTCAAAGGATACTCAAGATGACCCAGATGCTGATCATTATCGTCGCCGTTCTCGTCGGCGTGCTCGGTGTAATTCCACTCATCGTGTCATCGTTCCTGCGGAACGTCGAAGCCGGAACCATCCGGATGGTGAGCTGGCTCCAGGGAAGCACCATCATTTATCGCGGCCCCGGAAAATCGAAGGAGGTCCCGCTCCTTACGACTGGTACCACCCTTTCCAGCAAGGCGATCAACGTCGATCTCGACATCACCGATCAGACCGCCGATGTGGATCGCAACGGCACCCCGCAGCCGATCAAGGTGCGCATTCTCGCCAGCGCGATCGTGTCGGTCGGCGATACCGACACCATGATCAAGACCGCGGCGAACCGCTTCTTCTCAAAGGATGCCGCCGATCAGGAGAACATTCTGATCGACTTGCTCTCGAGCTCGGCGCGCCGCGCGATCAATCTTCTCACCCACGACCAGCTTTTCTCCGCGAAGTCGGCGCCTCAATTCCAGTCCGGTCAAACGCCGCAGCTTGGCGCGGGTTCCAGCGAGACCACCGCGCTTGCCACGGCGAAGCCAATGCCCGTGACCCGCGCCGCCGAAGTAGCCCTCGAAGGCATGGACGACGATGACGATCCGCTCGCGGTGATCATTCGCAAGGCGTGCTCGCGCGAGCTCACCGACCTTGGACTCACCTTCAATTCTCTGAACATCAAAGTCGTACAGTCCGAAGTCGCCGAATCACGGCGCCGTCAGAGTGCCGCCGAAGCTCAGGCCAATGCCGACATCGTCACCGCGCAGCAGGCACGCCGCGCCAAGGATGCACAGCTCGAGGCCGAGCGCGTGATCTCGGACAAGCAGCGCGAGCTCGAGCAGACCAGGGCCGCCAATGCCGCGCTGATCGCCGAGGCCGAGGCGAAGAAGCAGACCGCGCTCGGCGTCCAGCGCGTTGCCGAGCTGGAGGCGACCCAGATCGCGCAGGCAAAGGCAGATGCCGAAAAGCTGCGGATCGAGGCCGAAGCGCGTGCCCGAGCCGAGGCGATCAGAATCACGACCGTCGCGCAGGCGCAGGCAGAGAGCATTCAGAAAGTGAATGAAGCGATCAAGGCCGGCGGTGAGAGTTACTTCCGCTACCGGCAGATCGAGATGATTCCGGACATCGCCCCGGTCATCGCCGACGCACTGGCCAAAGCGAAGCTTGTGACGATCTCCGGGGGTGGCGAGGCCGGTGGAGCAGCCGATGCCGCAACCAACAACATCACCAGCGTGATCCAGACGGTGCTCGCCGCACAGCTCGTCTCGAACAGCGGGATGTTGCAGGGCAGTGGCGACTCGTCGCGCGACAACGGCCGCGAGCGCGAAGTTCAATCGGTGCGCGAGCGAGAGATCGCACCGGTGAAGGCGCCGTCGTTCACGACGCCGCCAACGACCCCGGCGAAGGGTACGCGCTGAGGGTCGGCCGTCTTACTGGGTGCGGATTACTATCGCGCCCGCGATCGGATCGGAGCCGATGTCGGTAAGGACGGTCGAAGCTCGCGCCGCGTCGAGCCAGCGCATCGAAGTGATTCCCGATGTGCTGAGAGTGCGAAGACTGGACACATCTCCGAGCCGGTGGCCGTCGAGGTAAACGAGAATCACCTGGCTCTGCGCGACACCTCCGGCGATCGATCCCGTCGCCGGGGGACGCAGCCAGTGTGGCTGCAATCGCTGGACGGCATCCCACGCCGAGGACGCACCGGAGGTGCTGATCTGGGATGCGGTAATCACGTCGGAACGAGTCGGCGTTGTGTTCGGGCCTGCAGTCGCGCAAGCAGTCAGAGTCGTAGCGGCAGCAACCATAAAGAGCTTGAATCGGGGGCGCAAAGTATCTCCTGGTGACGGATGGGTGGGCCGGCGGGAGGCGACTCATAGTAGGCGCGCTGCACCGGAGCCGCAACCGATTTCCAGCGCAAACGCGATTCACGTCATGCGTCGACCCACCGGGCTCAAGAACTATTGTTGCTCAATGCGACGATTGATACCTTAGAAACTGGTGCGCCAGGTTTGACGCAGTGACCTGCGCGTGAGTTCACACTCTCCTTCTATTGCGAGGGGAGGCTCGGATGTTACGCTGTGCACGGCATTCCACTCTTGGCCTCGCGATGGTCGCGGTTTGTGCGACGGCAATTCCGGCGCAGACCGCCGGCACGCTAGTGGGAGCCGTGACAGATCCTTCGGAGACACCGATTTTTGGCGCCGAAGTCACGATCGAGGGAACCTCGATCCGAGCTGTGACCGACGATCACGGGAAGTTCGCTCTCCTAGGAGTTCCACTCGGCTCGCAAATTCTCACCGCGCGGCGGCTCGGTTTTACTCCGGTCAGACTGCCCGTCGAGATCTCCGACGGCGCCGATGCCACGGTGCTGGTTCGAATGAAGGTGGTTCCGACCACTCTCACACCGGTTGTCGTGCATCCGAGCCGGCTGGAGTACAGCGGACGGCTCGCGGGCTACTATAAGCGCCTCGAGAAAAGATCTTCGGGATACTTCATCACCCGGGATCAGATAGACCGGCAGAATCCCAGCAATATGGGACAGCTTCTGCAAACCGTTCCGGGAATTCGAGTGGCGCGTGGCCGCGCCGGAATAACGGCGATGCGGATGCGCGGCAGGACCTGTTCGCCGCTGGTGTGGCTGGACGGGATCCCGATGCCGGCTGGCGAGACCGACGTAGATGCTTTCGTGCCGAGCAGCATCCAGGGTATCGAGCTTTACCTGGGAGCGACGACAGCACCGCTTCGGTACATGGATAATCGCGATCTCTCGAGCTGCGGCACAATGTTGATCTGGTCCCGCGGCCCCGACACCGATCCGGTGCGGGCGCCGCGCGCACAGGTGGATCTGGAGGACCTCGTGGACCGCGCCGCGATTTTTACCGCGGAAAATGTCGACAGCCCGGCGACCGCCGACCTCAATCATCCAATCCGGCCCGATTTTCCTCCGCCGCTCTACGCCGCGCGCGTGCGTGGGTTGACCATTGCTGAGTTCGTCGTCGACACCTTGGGTCGGGTCGAAGAGTCGACGATTGGGATAGTGTCTTCCACTGACCCCCTGTTCTCGGACGCGGTAAGGACCGCGCTGCGAGGAGCGACGTTCGTACCCGCGGAGAAGGGCGGGCGCCGGGTGCGACAGGTAGTCCAGCAACCCTTCCGATTCGACGTCGGACAGCCTCCAACGGGGTCGACGAGCTCCGAAAAACCGGATTCGTCCGCCCGCCCGGATAGGAGCCGGTAAGAAAAGGCTCTTGCGCGTTTGAATTGCCGGATTGTACTTTCTGGCCGATCGCTTCAGCCGGACACCCGTTCCAAAAACCTGGCTGGACAATCTGGTCCCACCGCCGATCCCTGGCGCTCAAAAAATTTGCTGACGATTCGAAGTCACTGGTTCGGGAAGTAATCCCGTTCCGGTCATTCGCGTTTTTTATTCTGAGCTCCTTTCGAGCTCGGTCACAGTGTTCAGCATAGCGCACCCTCTTCGCACAGGGAGGATCTCTGGCATCCGTACATGAATTCCGACATGGCGTCCGCCGCAATCCATCGTTTTTTGGAACTCTTCGAACCTATCTGAGGTGCGCATGAAGAAATTAATCCGTTCTGCAATGACGATCGTCGGCACTCTCGCAGCGCTGGCAGTCCTTACGCCGGCAGTTGCGTGGGGACAGGAGGCTGTGGTGTCCGGTCGCGTAGTTTCGGACCAGGGCCAACCGCTCGCCGGGGCGAACATTCAGGTTCCGGAGCTGAACATCTCCGTGACGACCAACCAGGCCGGCAGCTTCACCATCAACGTGCCCGCCGCTCGCGTCTCCGGCCAGCCCGTGACCGTGAGAGCGCGGGCTATCGGATTCCAGCCCGGGGTCAGCCCATTACGCCTCACCGCCGGCAGCCAGACGGTGAACTTCAGTCTCAAGACTGATGTGACCCAGCTGAACGCGGTGGTCGTGACCGGAGTTACGGCAGCCACCCAGCAGGTCAAGCTCCCATTCACGGTCTCGAAGATCGATTCCGCCGCGATGCCGGTGACGGGCACCAACGCCCTCTCCCAGATTCAAGGCAAGATTCCCGGCGCTACTATAGTTGCTTCGTCGGGCCGGCCCGGCACCGCTCCGCAAGTGGTCCTTCGCGGTCCGGTTTCGCTCAATGCCAGCGGCCGCAGCCAGCAGCCTCTCTACCTGCTCGACGGCGTTCCTCTTCAGGGATCTCTCCCCGACATCAACCCAAGTGACATCGAAGACATCGAGGTCGTGAAGGGTGCCGCAGCTGCTGCGCTTTATGGCGCGCGCGCGGGCGCGGGCGTGATCAACATCACCACCAAGAGCGGCAAGACGGCTCCGTCCGGGGTTCGGTTCGGTGCCCGCACCGAGGCCGGCTCCAGTGATCTCGAGCGCGAATTCCCGCTCTCCAAGACCACTGACCTCGCTCTGTCGCCAAACGCTCAGCTATTCTGCGCGAAGCTCCAGGTCGGCGGCTCACCCTGTGGCCGCTACATCGACTGGGATCAAGAGGTCCAGCGCATCAATAACAACGGTCTGGACTATTCATCGAGCCCGCAGCAGTTCATGGGCGACCTTGGCTTTGCCAGCGCCCCGACGTACGAGCAGATGACGGGTACCTTCGACGTCACTCCATGGCCCGTGCTCAGGGACCCCGTCGGACAGCTGGTGACCTCCGCACCGTTCGTCAACAGCAGCGCCGACATGCGCGCCAACGTCAACAACACCGGCGTCTACGCCAGCATTGGAAATCTCAATCAGCAGGGCGCAGTCAAGTACATCGGCGGGTTCGTTCGCAACTCGGCTCGAGTGAATGTCGACCAGCGCTTCGGCGACCACGTGACGGCGAACATCAATTCGTTCTACAGTCAGACCGTGGATCATGGCGCCAACATCGATGCCTCGAACGGCAGCAGCACGTTCTTCTCGATCACCCGCGCACCGTGGATGGCGGACCTCGAGGCGCGTGACAACCTCGGCCGAATCGTTGTCAACCACAATCCGCTGAGCAACTCGTCGCAGAACTACAATCCGCTCTACGACAATCAGTACGACAAGCGTGTCGACCGCGGGACGAGATTCGTCGGTGGCGCCGCCGCTCACTACCTACCATTCGAGTGGCTGAACCTCGACGCCAGCTTCGGATACGACCGGTCGACCGGTGAGTTCCACCGGCAGTGGGATCGCGGCTACCGCACCACGTCCGACGACCCCGCGACTTCGGCCGGCGCGATCCAGGAAGGCAGCAGCGACAACGAGCAGTACACCACCAGCTTCGGCGGCGCCGCGAACAAGACCTTCGGCGACCTCAATGCGACTCTGACCAGCCGGTTCGTGTACGGCGATCAGACACTGAGGAACCAGGATCTGTACGGCGAAGATCTCGTGGTCGCGGGCCTTGGAACATCGGATGCAGCGACGAAGAACTTCGACATCGGTTCGGGCTCGCAGACCATTCGTGATATGGGCTTCTTCGTCGGAACCGATTTCGACTTCAAGGACCGCTACGTACTGAGCGGCCTCGTTCGTCGCGACGGCAGCTCGCTGTTCGGCGCGGGCAACCGGTGGCAGACTTTCGGACGCATTGCGGGGGCGTGGATCGCGTCGCGCGAGCCGTGGTGGCCGCTGCCGAATGCGCTGAGCCTGTTCAAGCTCCGCGCTTCACAGGGCACCACCGGACAGCGTCCAAGATTCAGCGCCCAGTATGAGACTTATACGATCGGTACGGGCGGTGTGCTCAATCCGCAGCAGCTGGGCAACCGCTTCCTGAAACCCGAGATCAATAAGGAGCTCGAGCTCGGGACCGATCTCGAATTCTTCAACCGAATCGGACTTAACCTCACCCACTCGAAGGCCGTGATCGACCGGCAGATCCTGCCGGTGCCAGCGTCCTCCGCGTCGGGGTTCTCGACGGTCTGGCTGAATGCGGGTGAGATCACCAACAAGACGTGGGAAGGCACACTGACTGTGCCGATCGTCACGCGCGGCTCGCTCAACTGGACTTCGCGTGTGATCTACGATCGCACCCAGTCGGTCATCACTCGTCTGGATGTGCCCGAGTTCACGGGCGACATCACGGTCCAGAATACCTTCACGGTCTTCAAGTTCCGTCAGGGCGAGGAAATCGGAACGCTGCATGGTACGGCGTTCGTCACCCAGTGCAGCCAGCTTCCGACCGGATTCTCGAACCAGTGCTCGATGAACCCGACGGACGCCAGCGCGGCGTATCGCCCGAACAGCCAGGGCTTCATCGTTTGGGTGGGAGCCGGTAACCAGCTGACCGAGGGCATCACGCGCAATCTGTGGCGCGCGCAGCTCCCGCTCGGCACCGGCCCGTGGGGCAACCGCACGAATTGGGGCATGCCGATG
>DATFGW010000032.1:0-4371 GCA_035249045.1 Gemmatimonadaceae bacterium
TGGCGCGCATCGCTCCGATCCACGATCGGGCTAAGCTGCCATGGATTCGGACGACTGACCCGGCGCGAGTAGCTCAGCTTCAGCTGGCGCATGTCGGTGAAATTGTAGGACAGGATCGCGCTCGGGTACGCGCTCGAATAGTGATTGTCGAACGCCTGACCGATTGCCGGCAGCGTGAATCGCGTCGCCGCCTCCTCCAGTCGCAGACCCGCCTGGGTCTGAACACGACCCACCTGCTGCGACAGCACGCCGTAGATCGCGCCGATCCGCTCGTGATAGTCGAAAATGTTGGCGCGGCTCGGGTCAGCGGTGTACTCGCCGCTCGCCGGGTCGAGAACTGTGACGCTCGAATTCTCCGCGTTGGAGCGGAGAGTTCCCTTGAATCCGGTCTCCAGCTTCGTCTTCGCTCCGAACGGATGCGTATAGTCGGTTTGAAGATTCCACGAAGGCATGGTCTGGCGAGATGCGTCGCGCTCGCGAGGCGGCGGCTGCGATCCCGTTGAAGTGTCCGCCTGTACCAGAACCCCGAACAGACTGTTGTCGCTGAAATTCCGGTTGTTCGAATAGCGCAGCTCACTCGAAAGTATCGTCACTGACGGGCCGGCGGTGCGATGGTACCCGAGCGTGAAATCCCGAGACCCGCTGCGCCAGACCTGATCGCTGTACTGATTGAACAGTCCAATTACCTCGCGATCGGCGTCGAGGTCGCTGTAAAACGCGCTGTTCTCGCTCGCGAATCGACCGCCAGAAGCCATTGCGTCGAGTGACAGCGCGTCGTTTTCGGTGAGCTTGTACTCGGATCGAAACATCAGACTGTTCCAGCGCGGCACCGAGGTGCCCTCCGAATTTGACTCGACGAAAGCGGGGACAGGAATCGCGAGATTCGTGCGATCCGACGATCCGTTCCGGGTGCGGTGATCCCGATACAGGCTCGCCGAGAGATAAAGCGTGAGCGGGCCCGATTGGCGTCCGACGTTGCCGGAGGTGTTCACCTGGCCGGTGGTCCCGGTGCCGACGTTGAAGCCGCCACTGAGGCCGAGATCAGCCTGCTGGTTGAGAATGATGTTGATGATTCCTGCCGATCCTTCCGGATCATTCTTCGCGGAGGGATTGGTGGCCACCTCTACACGCGTCACCGTGCTCGCCGGAATCTGGGCGAGAAACTGAGCGAGCTGTTCGCCACTGAGCGGCGATGCGCGGCCATTGATCTGGACGACGACGTTGGAGTTGCCGCGGAGGGTGACGTTGTTGTTGCCATCGACCTCGACCGACGGGACGTTGCGCAGCACATCGACCGCGGTTCCACCACTCGCGGTGGTCATGTTCTTCGTACTGTAGCTGTTGCGGTCCGGTGACAGCGCGACATCGGGCCGTTCGCCGGTGATGGTCTGGCTCTCGAGCTTGACGGCGAATTCCGACAGCGTGAGCGTCCCCAAATCCGCGACCGGCTGCTCGGCTGAGATTGTCACATCGGATCTGACGAGCGGGGCGAAGCCCAGTGCCCGAACGCGGACCGAGTATCGGCCGGGCTTGATGCCGCCAAAGTGAAAGGAGCCGTCCGATTCAGGGTTTGCGCCGGTGACGACGCTGGAGTCGCTGGCGCGGAGCACGCTGATCGACCCGGTGGTGATCGGCTGCGCGGTCCCAAGCCCGACGATGCGGCCGCGGATCTCGCCGCCGTCGGTCGCCGCGCGCTTGGTGGAGTCGCTGGTTGATTGTGCCCGGGTCGGGCGGCTAAAACCGAAAAGCAGAATCAACGCGAAGATTGCTACGGTACGGCCGCGCTCGAGCGCGCGGTGCGTTCCGCCTGAGATACCTGGTATTTGGAACATGCTTGATCCGAGGTGACGACAGCCTTGTTAGACAAGGCATCTGGCCGCATGGTTGGGGCCACGGCGCATTTCTCAATTTACGCATATTTCCTCCATGCGACTCCTCTCCTATCTGCGGGTTGTAAGCTCACTGAGCCTGCTTGGCTGCGTGCGTGCTCAGAGCTCGGCCCTGCTTCCGTCATCCGCTGCATCACTTGCTCGGCCATTGCCCGGACCGGTATACCCATCTGCGGATTTTGCCGCCGCGATCGCGCGGGGCACACGCACCCGGTCAGGCGGCCCGGGGGCGAGCTACTGGGTGCAACACGCACGCTACTCGATCGATGCGCAGCTCGACTCCGCGACCGATCGCGTCACCGGGCATGAGCGCGTCGTGTATCTCAATAATTCGCCCGACACCTTGCGACGACTCGCGATTCACCTCCGGCAGAACGCATTCGCCGCTGGAAATCCGCGACGGCAGGCCGCGCCGATTACCGGAGGCGTCTCACTCGATCGGGTCGTGGCGAATGGACGGGTGGTCCCTCCGAGGCCCGTTGGCACCAGCGCCGTGCCGATCACCGATGTCGCGAATCAGCGCCTCCACGATGAAGGTGGCTACACGGTCAACGGCGCTGTCATGTGGCTCCCGCTCGCCTCACCGCTCATGCCCCACGACAGCGTCTCTCTCGAGCTCGGGTGGTCGTACGTGCCGCCGGAGTCTCCGAGTGATGGACGGCAGGGCCGCGAGGGACATCGACTGTACTTCATGGGCTATTGGTATCCGCAGATCGCGGTGTACGACGACGTCCATGGCTGGGTCGCGGATCCGTATCTGCTCGAGGCCGAGTTCTACATGGATCACGCCGATTACGACGTGCGACTTACGGTGCCACGCGGCTGGGTGATCGGCGCTACCGGTTCGCTGGTGAACGGTGACGAGATTCTCACTGCAGCAACGCGCGCCAAGCTCGCCGATGCGCGCCGCACCGGCGCCGTCGTGCACGTCGTAGAACCGGGCACGTCGTTCGAATCGGGCACGGCAGGCCCGGTGACCTGGCATTTTGTCGCGCCGGCGGTGCGGGACTTCGCGTGGGGAACCAGCGATCAGTACGTCTGGGATGCGACTCGCGCGCTGGTTCACAACAGTGCAGTGAGCTCGGTCGACACGGTGAATATCTACAGCTTCTATCGCCGCAGTGCTGCCGCAGCCGCGTGGGCACTCGGCGGCGCGCGGTTCACGCGTGACGCCGTCGAGCAACACTCGCTCTATCTCTGGCCCTATCCGTGGCCGACGATGACGTCGGTCGAAGGAGTGCTGGATAGCGGCGGGATGGAGTACCCGATGCTGACGGTGATGCAGCCGTGGTCGGATACGTTGTCACTCGCCGGCGATCTCATGCACGAGACCGGTCACATGTGGTTTCCGATGCAGGTCGGATCGAACGAGACGCGCCATCCGTGGATGGACGAGGGCTTCACGCAGTACGATGTCGCTCAGGGGATGCGCAATCTTTACGGCGAGCCGCGCAGCGGCGGACGGCCCGGCGACTCGGAGCCGGGTCAGCGCACGTTGTACACGGACGCCGCGCGCGCTGGTCATGACATGACGCTGATGTGGCCCGGCGATCTGTATCCGCAGGAATGGTATTTCATCATGTACTACGACAAGACCGCGGCCGCGCTCGCCGCGCTGCGTGGACTGCTGGGTGAGGAGACCTTCCACCGCGCTTTTCGGGAGTATGGCCGGCGCTGGATCGGTAAGCATCCGTACCCGTATGACTTCTTCAATACGATGAACGACGTTGCCGGCCGCAATCTCGACTGGTTCTGGACGACCTGGTTCTACGAGCCATGGCCGCTCGATCAGGCGATTGTATCGGTCGAGACTCAGGGTGATTCGACGGCGATCACGATCGAAGATCGCGGGCTCGCGCCAATGCCCGTGGAACTCGCGATCACGCGCGCGCGCGGCGCGACTCAGCGCCTGACGCTGCCGGTTGACGTCTGGTTGACTGGTACGCGACGCCACGTGGTGCGCGTCGCGGCATCGCCGCAAATCACGAGGGTCGTAATCGATCCCGACAATCTTTTTCCGGACATCGATCGCAACAATCAGACGTGGCGAGCACCCGGGCCGTAGTTCCTAAACGCCTCGTTTGCGCGCCTGCCTCTCGCCGAGTACTCGGTCGATCGAGAATCTCCCCGCGCCAGCCAGCGCGAGCGCGAGACTCGCGCCGAGTAGCATGAACTCGAGTCCATAGCGCGAGAATCCGTTTTTTAACTGCACGAGGAGAATCGCGCCGAGCATGTCGCAGACGAATCCGAGCGAGACGAGGCGGGTGAGAAACCCGAGGGCGAGGGCAATCCCGCCAAAGAACTCGAGCAGCGCGATGAGCGGACCGATTACTCCGGGCATCGGAACGCCCATATGGGTGAACATGCCAGTTACACCGCCGAAGCCCATGCCGAACAATTTCTGGTAACCGTGGTCAATGAAGACCGCTCCCGCTGCCAGGCGCAGCACCAGAAGTCCGATGCTTACGTCGCGGTCCGACGG
>DATFGW010000033.1:0-5633 GCA_035249045.1 Gemmatimonadaceae bacterium
GATTCCTCGCCCTCCTCGCGATTTTCCCCCGATGCGATTCGCCCGCCCCCTCGCCGTAACCCTCGCCCTCGCGCTGTCCTCGGCCAACGCCGACGCCCGGGTCGTCCGCGTCCAGATCCTCTCCCGCGATGCGATCACCGGCACCTTCGGCGGCCACCCCTACGAGCGGATCACCGGCCGCGTCTACTTCGCCTTCGATCCCCGCAACCCCGAGAACCGCAAGATCGTTGACCTCGCCTTCGCTCCGCGCAACCGCAACGGCGAGGTCGAAGCGACGAGCGACTTCGTGATGCTCCGCCCGACGGACATCCATAACACCACCGACGTCGGCATCATCGACATCGTGAATCGTGGCGGTATGACCACCTTCATCTTCAATCTGAATGGCGATCGGCGCGCGCCCGTCGCTTCGCCCGAGTACTACGGCGACGCCCTGCTCATGAATCGCGGCGCCACCATCGTCGCACTCGCGTGGCAGTGGGATGTTCCGCGCGTCGGCTCCGCCCTCCACTTCGACGCGCCGAGCGTCGGATCCGCACGGCACCCGATTACCGGACTCGTGCGCAGCGACATTACCGTCGATAGCGCGACGCGCTCCATCCCACTCGGCCACAGTCTCGCCCCGACCCTCGCCTATCCGGTTGCCGATAAGGACGATCCCGCGAACGTTCTGACGGTGCGCACCGATCCCACCGGCCCACGCACGATCATTCCGCGCGACGAATGGCGATTTGCGCGTGAGATGCGCGGCATACCCATCCCCGACACGCGCTCGGTCTATATGTCGAAGGGATTCCTGCCCGGCCGGATTTACGAAGTCGTCTACCGCGCCAAGGATCCGGTGGTGGTCGGAGCGGGCATGGCGGCGGTGCGCGACATGATGTCGTATCTCAAGTACGATCCGAATGCGATCGCCCACGTCCGCTACGGCATCGGCTACGGCGTATCACAGACGGGCAGATTCATCCGCACGTTTCTCTATCAGGGATTCAACACCGACGAGAAGGGCCGCATCGCCTTCGACGGATTCTTCGCCCACACCGCGGGCGCAGGTCGCGGCAGCTTCAATCATCGGTTCGCGCAGCCGTCGCGCGATGCCCAGCCGTACTCCACCTTCTTTTATCCAACCGACGTCTTTCCGTTCGCCAGCGTTCCAACCAGCGATTCAATAACCGGACTTCGCGCGGGCCTGCGCGACAATCTGCGCGGCACGGGCACGACTAAGGTCTTCTACGTCGATGGTGGGTACGAGTATTGGGGGCGCGCCGCATCGCTGACGCACACTACTCCGGACGGAAAATCGGACGTCGGCTTTCTGCCCACCGAGCGCCGCTACGTCATCTCCTCGGCGCAGCACTCGAGCCCGTCCCCCTGGCCGCTTTCCGAGGACGCGCGCATCCCCGGCACTACTGCCTACCGCGGCGATCCACTCGATCAGCGCCTCGCGTTGCGGGCGTTGATGTCCTCACTGATCGACTGGGTGGTCGATGCGACGGCGCCGCCTCCATCGGTGTATCCAAAGCTCGCCACCGGTGATCTGGTCAGTGCTGCCAATCTCGTGGTTCCCAAAATTCCCAGTCTCCCGGTCGCGCGTGTTCCGCACCAGGCGCATCGTCTCGACTTCGGACCGCGCTGGGACAGAGGAATCGTCGACTTCGAGCCACCCAAAGTCGGTGCGCCGTTTCCCGTCTTCGTCTCGCGGGTGGATTCCATCGGCAACGAGCTGGGCGGAATTCGAAGCGTCGAGATTCTGGTTCCGCTCGCCACCTACTATCCGTGGCAGCTTCGCACCGGTCTCCCCGGTGGGGCCGACCGCCTGGTGAGCTTTCGCGGCACCTTCGTTCCACTGCCGAAGACGGAGGCTGAGCGCGCGGCGAGCGGCGATCCGCGACCCAGCATAACCGCACTCTATGGAGACAAGACCGCTTTCCTGCGCCGTGTCGACGACGCGATATCGTCGCTCATCGGCCGCCGGTTGATGCTGCCCGCGGATTCAGCGGCGGCGAAGAATCGGATGAGCGACATCTGGGCTCGGCTGGGGCCGCAACAGTAGCGGCTGGAACCAAGCGGAGGCGGGACTGGAATCAACCAATCCCGTCCGGACGCTAGACCCCGGGGAACCCTTCGATCCGCGCCGCCTTCACGATCGCGCGCACCCTGTTCATGATCGTGTCCGCGCTCTTCGTATCGCCCGTCGCCAGCATCGCCTCTTTGAGAATGGCGCCAGTGAACGCGTAGGTATACGGGATGCCGAACGACGCGCGGTCGATCCAATCGCCTTCCTTGATCAACGCCTCAGGCGCGTGATAGACCGAATCCCAAAGTGCTTTGGTGCGCGGCACATCCAGGTTCAGCCCGGAGATCTGCACGATGCCCGGAGTGTTGGCGACGGGGTGGTCCACCAGCTTCTGCACGAATCCCTGTGAGATGAGATAAGGGTCAAGCCCGAGGGTGTGGCCACCGCCCGTGGACACGTAGATCGGCCGCTCCGGCAATGCATCCTTGATCAGCCGCAGCGTCACCAGATCGTGCCTTACCAGATACCCTGGCTGGATGTTCAGCGTCATGTTGCCCTGCCGGAAAATCTGCGGCTGGGTGATCTGGATGTACTCGGGAATGGCATCCGCATCCGCGAACGACATTTTGAGCGGCGGCCCACTCGGCTTCTTCCAGACCTGATTGCGGTAGATCGCCGGTCCCTTTGCCGCGTCGTAAGTCTCGACTGGGCGGCGGATCATCTGCCGCACGAACCAGTCGGTGTCGAGATACGTCGTCACCGCGACGGTGACATCGCGACGTACGCCCTCGACTTCCTGCGCGTACCAGAGAGGGAAGGTGTCGTTGTCGCCGTTGGTAATGACGATCGCGTACGGCTCGAGCGAGTTGAGATAATCACGCGCCCACTGTTCGGTGAAGTAGTGTCCCGATCTCGACGCGAATCGCCAGTTGGCGAACAACGGAATCAGCGCGATCAGCAGAATCGGCGCGGCAAGCTGGAAACCGCGGCGCGTCGGCCACGTGCGCGCCGGCGCCGCCTTCTTTGGCGCCTTGTCCTCCTGGACGGGCTCGCCACCGAAGACGTAAGCGAGTTGCTCCCAGATGAAGCTCAGGCCGACCGCGGCCCACACTCCCCACGCCGAGAAGCTCCAGATATAGAAGTAGTCGCGGTCGCGAACTTCGCGCTCGACCGCATCTCCGAGCTCGGGCGACTGCGACCACCCGTACTTGAAGTTGAGATAGTAGATGAGCGCCAGCGTCATCGTGAACATCAGCGGACCGAAATACCAGAACGTCCTTCGGTCTCGATCCCAGTGCACGTACCCGCCGAGCAGACCGAGCGCGAGGAACAGGAACGCGACGACGAACTGCAGGCCCTGCATCACCTCGTGTGAATCACGCAGCCACTGCCACTTGAAGTAGAGCCACCACATCCCGACCTGCGCGGTGTACGGCGCGCCGCGGCCCACCTTTGCTCCGTACTGCTCGCGGTTGATGTTGGACATCAACCGGTCTTTGGTCAGCTCGCTGAAGGTGCAGCTCGCTTCGATGTGAGTCGTACATGCAGTCGGGGCGCCCTCGTTGATGGCGGGGAAGTATGCCGCTCGGACCGGCTCGAAGATGAACGGCGTCAGCCCGAGCATCAGCGCGCCGAGCGCGATCAGCACCAGCTTCCAGCGCAGCAGGGTGCGCCACCTGACCATGATGATCGCGAGACCAGCGGCGGGAAGCGGCAGGAACCCGGCCGGGTGATTCGAGTACCCGAGGCCGAGCAGGAATGCGACGAGGATGAGAATGCGGTCCGCGCGCGGTGCGTCGGGCTCCTCGACCCACTGAATCATCAGCCACGACACGATGGTGAAGAACAGCAGCGACACGGTGTAAACCTTCTCGTTCACCACCGACTGATTCCAGACGGTGAACGCCGTCGCTCCGATAAGCGTCGCCAGGCTCGCAACTACGAGACGTTGCCACCGCTCGATGATCCACCGCGCGACGATGCGCTCGGTAATCAGGAACCAGAAACCAGCCGACAGTGCGCTGCAGAGCGCGGCCATGATGTTGATCCGCGCCGCGTACGAAACCGGAATCGGCAGCGACGCAAACGCGTGGCCGAGCATCACGAAGAAGGGGTTGCCAGGCGGGTGCGGAATGCCGAGCACCTTGACCGCCGCCATGTACTCGCCGGTGTCCCACATCGCGACCGACGGTGCGAGCGTGATCAGATAAAGAATGAATACGAGCGTTGCGGCGATCGAGGCCGCCAGATACGACGGTCTGTATTCCTGATCGGGGCGAGCGGCTGAAGCCGCCGATGGTTTGTAGGCGTTCTGATCCAAGCGGGTCGCGGATGCTGTCGTTGCCATTTATCGGGTCGAGTACGTGGAGACTGCTGGTGAATTTTAGTCACTGTAGCCGTCTTATGCGTTCGCTCCAGCCGGACTTCCGTCATCGCCGCCGCGCAACTTTTCGGCATTCGTGCTCTGCCGAGTTTCCCTCTTGCTTTCGGTATCTATTCGGGTATAATCTCAACCATGGGATTCGTCGAGCTGAGGGCCCATACCGCCTTTTCCTTTGGCGACGGAGGTACTTCACCTGAAGCGCTGGTCGCCAAAGCTGCCTCGCTCGGCTACTCCGCCATCGGTATCACCGACACCGCCGACCTCGGCGGAATCGTCCGCTTCGCCCTCGAAGCCCGACGCCTCAATGTAAAACCAATCGTCGGCGCCGAGCTCAACGTCGATGGCTGTCCGGTCGGATTCCTGGCGCGGACGAAGGAAGGATTCAACAACGTCGCGTCTCTGGTTACGAGATCGAGGGTCGGCGAGCTGTCGACCTGGCAGAAAGGGGACGGCAAGAAAACCCGTGGACGCCCGCGGGTCTCGTGGCAACAGGTAGCGGAGCGGAGTGCAGGAATTCAGGTGCTGACCGGTCCGGCGTCCGGGCCGGTCGCATCCTGTCTGCGCAAAGGTGAGTTCAGGGAAGCGGAGCACACCCTCTGTCGCTGGCGCGAAGTCTTCGGCGACAGACTCGCCGTCGAAGTCCAACTGCACCACACCAGCGGCAGCGAAGCGGCGCTCGCCGCCGCGCTGATCGAGCTCGCCGAGCGTCATCGGGTACCGTGGGTGATCTGCCAGGAGCCGCGCTACATCGATAACGACAGCCGGCTTGTGCACGACGTTCTCACCGCGCTGCGTTACGACACGACCATAGATGACGCGTTGACGCGCGGGTTACTGCACCCCAACGGCGAGTGGCGGCTTTTTTCCGCGCAGGAGATGGCCGAGCGCTGGAAGGGACGCGAGGCTGGGCTGGAAGAGAGCGAGCGCATTGCGTCGGAGTGCGATTTCAGTCTCGCCTGGGTGCGGCCGCCGCTGCCGAAGTTTCCGGTCCCCGCCGGATTCAACGACGACACTTTTCTGCGCGAGAAAGTTCTGGAAGGCGCCCGCGAGCGCTGGGGCGAGATCGACGACAAGCAGATGTCGCAGCTCGAGCACGAGCTGAGGGTGATCGGCAAGCTCGGCTTCGCCGGATTCTTTCTCGTCATGTGGGACGCGGTGCACTTCGCGAAGCGCAATGGAATCCTTTGCCAGGGGCGGGGAAGCGCCGCGAATTCAGCGGTGGCGTACTGTCTT
>DATFGW010000034.1:0-14875 GCA_035249045.1 Gemmatimonadaceae bacterium
GCCGTCGGCCGAACCGGCCGGTGGCCACGGGCTCTTCAAGTGGCGTTCGCGGAACCGCAGTCCGATTTGTTAAGCGCACTGTACCGCAACCGCTTACGCCACCAGAAAGGCTCGCGGCCAAGAGCCGGTTCGGCCCAGAGCCGCCTGCCGGTAGTTTTTATTTTGCTTTTTTTTCCTAGAACTCCAAAGCAGAGATGTACTGAAAATCCCGTCGCACACTGTCGATGGGAGCGCCCGGGTAGCTCTCCTGCTCGACGTACAGGTGCTTCTGGTCGATGTTGTCGATCAGTCTGAAGATGCTTCGGAAATCGACGATGCCTTTCCCCAGCTCCACATCGTGGTCGGCCCCGATCGCGGGCGCGTCCTTGATGTGGAACAGCCAGTAGCGATTCGCGTAACGCTTCATGTAGTCGAGCGGATTCGCGCCACCGATCGCCGCGTTGCCGGTGTCGAGCTGGAGCCAGACGGTGGCCGGATCGGTCCGCTGCGCGAAGATGTCGTACAGCACCTGGCCACCGACGTTTCTGAAATCCCACGCTTCATCGTGGAATCCGATTCGCATGCCGCTCCGCAGCGCTCGCGCGCCGGCTTCGTTGAATCGATCCGCCCAGCGACGATAATCGTCCGGTCCGAGCTTCTCGCCGTCGGGGAGACTGGCGACGATGAGATACTGGTGACCGAGGATCTTCGCGGTGTCGATCTGCCGCTCGAGATCGTCGAAGACGCCGACGTCGATGTGGGTTGACGGCGCGGCGAGACCGTTGCGATCGAGAATCGCGCGCAGCTGCTGCGCGGGCATACCGAAGTTGTTCATCGATCCAAGGAGCTCGACTTCCTTGTAACCGGCCTGCGCGATGTTGACGAGAGTTCCCTCGAGATCTCTGCGCGCATCGTCTCGCAGTGTGTAGAGCTGGATCCCAACCTTGCTGAGTCGCCGCGTGCCGGCGCCCATGCCGGCGCCGGTGGACGCACAGCCGAATTGCGGTGCTACAGCAGCGACTCCGAGAGCCGCCAGAAACTCGCGCCTGTTCATGAACACCCCTGGGTGAAAGCCATCGTTCTTTCGGTCGGGCAGAGCAGATACGATATTCTCCCGCCCGAGCATCCAGCAAGCTGAAGGACCGACCGAACTCTTCACTGCCAGGAGTCGCAATGAGCAAGAGCAGCTATTCGCGGCGCGAGTTTCTCGGAGTGAGTGCCGCCGTCGCGGGCGGCACCATCGCCGCCAGAGAGGTTCTCCTCGCCGCCGAGCCACAGCCCACGAAAAGGGTCGCGCCCAGCGACACCGTCCGATTCGGCATCATCGGCGTCGGAATGGAAGGGTCGGGACTGCTCGGGACCTCGATCACGCTGCCCGGAGTGGAATGCGCCGCTGCCGCGGACCTCTACGACGGCCGCCACACCCTCGCGCGCGAGATCGTCCGCCCCGACCTCCCGGTTACCCGCCGGTATCGCGAGCTGCTCGACAACAAGAACATCGACTGCATCGTCGCGGCGGTTCCCGATCATTGGCATCGCCAGGTCGTCGTCGATTCGGTGAACGCCGGCAAGGACATCTATTGCGAGAAGCCGATGTCGCACACCGCCGCCGATGGCGTGGCGATGGTGGACGCCGCAAAAAAGACCGGGCGCATCGTCCAGATCGGATCCCAGCGCGTCAGCTCGCAGGTGTGCGCGAAGGCGAAAGAAATCATTGCGCAGGGTTTGTTGGGCGACCTGATGCTGGTCGAAGGGTATATGGGTCGCAACGATCCCTGCGGCGCGTGGCAGTATCCGCCGCCGTTCGATCTGTCTCCAGCCAATCTCGACTGGGATACCTGGCAGGGTGACGTCACGCCAAAGCGAGCGTTCAACCCGATCGTCTTCGCGCGCTGGCGTTGCTGGAAGGAGTACGGCACCGGCGTGGCGGGTGATCTCCTCGTCCATCTCATCAGCGGCATGATGTTCATGCTCGGCATCAACGAGGCGCCGCGATTCGCCGCATCGGTGGGGGGAATCCGGCACTGGAAAGACGGCCGCAACATGCCCGATGTCCACGCCGTGAACTACTACTTCGGCGATCTGCCCGTCTACATGCGCCTGAACCTCGCGTGCGAGATGCAGGAGACCTACCGCATTCAGGGCTCTAAGGGACTGCTCGAGGTGACGGGTTCGACGGTGAGTTTCTCACCGCAGCTCGGGATCGACACGTATCCGTGCTACTACACGGGGAGCTTTCCGCGCGCGATGCGCGAGCAGTACGAGAAGCAGTGGCATGCCGAGAACGACGAGAAGCTGGCGAAGCTGCCACCGCAGGAGACGGTTACCTACAGGATGCCCGACTACGACGACTTCCGGCCGCACCTGGCGAACTTCTTCGACGCGGTGCGCACGCGAAAACCGGTCGTCGAAGACGCGGTGTTCGGGCACCACGCCGCGCTGGCGTGTCACATGGCGAACGAATCCTACTTCAGGAAGAACGCCGTGACCTGGGACCCGGCATCGAATACGATCAAGGGCTGATCACGCACTGCGGCGCTGCGGCTCCACGGCGCCGTCGTCGCGGCGGATCGTGCGGTGGAGCACATATCCGGCAGCGAACAGTACCGCGCCGCCGACCGCCATCATCGTCGCCAGCGAGACGATCGCGGGGAATTCGGCGCGCGTGTTGGTATTGAGGTGCGCGAAATATCCGATGATGATGATCGTAAAGCCGAACGAGATCAGAATTCCGCCTATGCCCAGCAAAGCTTCGGAAATTTGTGAACGCATCGCCTTCCTCTGTGGGTTGCTCGTGACCGCACTGTAATCGTAGTCGCTTCAGAAGCCATATGCGAGGCGTTAAATTGAGGTAACGCCGGAAAAACCGTCGAACAATACTCGCAATGGCAGATAAATCACGCACTCCAGTCATCGTCGGCGCCGCGCGCACCCCGATCGGGAAGTTTCTCGGCGCGCTCTCGCCTCTCAGCGCGCCCGAGCTTGGCGCTGTCGCGATCCGCGAGGCGCTCAAGCGATCGAAAGTCTCCGCGGATGATGTCCAGGAAGTCATAATGGGGCACGTTCTGCAGGGCGGCACGGGACAGGCCCCCGCGCGCCAGGCCGCGCTCAAAGCTGGCCTTCCGCCCACCGTTTCCGCCGTCACCGTAAACAAGGTCTGTGGGTCAGGTCTCAAGGCGGTGATGCTCGCGTCGCAGGCAATCAAGGCTGGTGATGCGCAGGTGATCGTCGCCGGCGGCCAGGAATCAATGTCCAACTCGCCGTATTACGTGTACGGCATGCGCAACGGCGTGAAGCTCTCCGACCAGAAAATGGTCGACGGCATGATCAAGGACGGATTGTGGTGCGCGTCGTGTGACGTTCACATGGGTGGGCACGCCGAGTACACCGCCAAGAAAGCGGGCGTGACGCGCGAAGATCAGGACGAATTCGCGGCAGCGTCGCACCGCAAAGCGGTGGCTGCGATCGAGTCCGGCAAGTTCAGGAACGAGATTGCCGCCGTCCAGATTCCGGGCAAGAAGGGTCCGACCACCGTCGAGACCGACGAAGGACCGCGCAAGGACACCACGGTCGAAACACTGTCGAAGCTGCGTCCGGCGTTCCCCGGCAAGAACGGCAACAACGACGACCTCACCGTCACCGCCGGCAACGCGTCGAGCCTCAACGACGGCGCCGCCGCGCTCGTCATCGTCTCCGAGCAGTACGCCGAGTCGCACGGACTGGAGATTCTCGGGCGGATCACTGGATACGCGACCGGCGCGACCAAGCCCGAGGATTTGTTCTTCGCCCCGATAAAAGCTGTTCGCAACCTGATGGAAAAAACCGGGTCGAAAATCGGCGACTACGATCTGATCGAGGCGAACGAAGCGTTCGCGTCCCAGGCGATCGCGGACGGGGAGGAGCTGGGCTGGGACTGGAAGCGCGTCAACGTCAACGGCGGTGCGATCGCGCTCGGCCATCCGATCGGCGCGAGTGGCGCCCGGGTGCTGACCACGCTCCTCTATGCGATGAAGGATCGCGGCGCGAAGAAAGGTCTTGCCACGCTTTGCCTTGGCGGTGGCGACGCCGTGGCGCTCAGCGTCGAGCGCGCGAACTAATCTCGCTTGACTGCGACACCGGCGGCAACGCGAACCACCTTCAAAGAACGGAGCGTTCTGGCGGCGTCGGTCGTCGCGTTCTTTCTCGTGATGTTCGCGGCGATGGTCTTGCTGCGGTGGATATCGCTGTTCATCCCGGGCGCCGACAAGGCCAGCGTCAGAGAAATCGTCGACGCGTGGACGACCCTCGGCGGGACATTGATCGCGACCGCGGTAATGCTGCGCGTGCAGCGGTGGCCGTGGAGCGCGGTGGCGCTGGACCGTGATGCCGCATCGCCGCTTGTGTTGGCGCAAGGTGCGGCGCTCGGCGCGGCGACGATTGGACTGGCGAGTCTCGCGCTGCTGTCGGTCGGAATGCTCCAGATCGTGCCGACGTTCGGCGGCAGCTCGCTCGAGACCGCCGGACGATACACGCTGATCCTGCTGCCGGCCGCATTCTTCGAGGAGCTCTTCATCCGTGGGTATCTGTTCGCCGTGATGCGGCGCATCGCCGGCTGGAAGATGGCGCTCATCGTCACGAGCGTGGTGTTCGGCCTGATGCATATTGCCAACCCGCACGTCGATGCTGAATCAATTCTCGCCGTGACGGTCGCCGGATTTTTCCTCGGCGCGATTCTGCTGGCGACGAAAAGTCTGTACGCTGCCGGCGCCGCGCACTTCGCCTGGAACTGGGTGATGGCAGGCGCGCTCCACATCTCGGTGAGCGGATTGCCGGCGCAGGACCCCGATTATCGAACCATCGAGACCGGTCCCGATTGGCTGACCGGTGGGTCGTGGGGACCCGAAGGCGGCCTGGCCGCAGTGGTGCTGATGTTCATCGCGATTTTCTACCTGTACGGGCGCTACCTGCGCCACATGGAGTCCAGAGCATGACCGACCGCGTCGCGGTAATCGGCGCAGGGCAGATGGGAAACGGCATCGCGCACGTCTTCGCGCAGTCCGGCATCCCCGTCACGATGATCGACGTGTCGCGCGAGGCCCTGGACAGAGGCAAGTCCACCATCGCCAAAAACCTCGAGCGTCAGGTAAAGAAGGGCACCATCGCCGCGGCGGATCAGGAAAAGATTCTCGGCCGCGTCGAGCCGAGCACGGAGCTGGACGCCGTCGGCGACGCGGGGCTGGTAATCGAAGCGGCGACGGAAAACAGGGATCTCAAGTTCCGGATCTTCAGCGATCTCGACCGCATCGCCAAACCGGATACAATCCTCGCCAGCAACACCAGCTCGATCTCGATCACCGAGATCGCGCGCCGCACCAAACGGCCGGAGCAAGTCATCGGCATGCATTTCATGAATCCGGTGCCGGTGATGAAGCTGGTGGAGATCATCCGCGGGCTCGCAACTTCCGACGCGACGACGACCTACGTCACCGATGTCGCCCGCCGACTCGAAAAAACTCCCGTCGAAGTAAATGATTATCCGGGCTTCGTCTCGAATCGCGTGTTGATGCCGATGATCAACGAAGCCGTGTATTGCCTGATGGAAGGCGTCGCCGAGCCGGCTGCGATCGACCAGGTGATGACATTGGGCATGAACCACCCGATGGGCCCGCTCGCCCTCGCCGATCTGATCGGGCTCGACACCTGTGTGGCGATTCTCGAGGTCCTTCGCGACGGACTCGGTGATCCGAAGTACCGGCCGTGCCCGTTGCTCAAGAAGTATGTTGCCGCTGGCTGGCTCGGTCGAAAAAGCGGCCGCGGCTTCTATACTTATAGTAAGTAGCCAGTGTCCTGGGCCCTCCACCCGCTCACCGAAGAGCAGACCGAAGTCCAGAAGCTCGCGCGCGAGTTTGCGCGCGCGGAAATTACGCCGCATTCCGCGGAGTGGGACGAGAAGGCGTACTTCGAACCGTCACTGGTTCCCAAGCTCGGCGAGCTCGGATTTCTCGGCATGATGCTGCCCGAGGAGTACGACGGACTTGGCACGGACACCGGCACCTACCTGATCGCTCTCGAGGAAATCGCGGCCGCTGATGCATCGGTGGCGGTGCTCATGAGCGTGCACAACTCGCTGCCAACCCAGATGATTCTTCGCTACGGCAGCGACGCGCAGAAGGATCGGTTCCTGAAAAAAATGGCGCGCGGAGAGATACTGGGCGCCTTCGCTCTTTCCGAGCCCGATGCCGGCTCCGACGCGTCGGCGCTGACAACCCAGGCGGTAAAGGATGGAAACTGCTGGGTGCTGAACGGCACCAAGAGCTGGGTCACCAACGGCAACACCGCCGGGGCAATCATCGCGATGGCTCGCACCGACACGGCCGGCTCGCGCCGCGGCGCGCGCGGCATTGGTGCATTCATCGTCACCCGCGATTTGCCGGGGTTCAAGGTCGGCAAGAAGGAGGATAAGCTCGGCCTCCGTGCATCGCCGACAGTGCAGCTAAACTTCGACAACTTGCGCGTGCCCGCCGAAAATCTGCTCGGCGACGAGACCCAGGGCTTCGTTTACGCGATGCAGTCGCTCGACAACGGTCGCCTCGGCATTGCAGCGCAGGCAATCGGGATCGCGCGCGCCGCGCTCGAGCACTCGGTCAGCTACGCCGCTGAGCGCAAACAGTTCGGCAAGGCGATCAAGGAATTCGAGGCGATTCAGTTCAAGCTCGCCGACATGGCGATGAAGGTGTCCGGCTCGCGCGCGCTGCTCCACGCGGCTGCGGCGGCCAAGGACCGCGGTCAGAGCATCAGGCAGTTCAGCTCGATGGCAAAGTTGATGGCGAGCGAGACCGCGATGTGGGTGACGACGCAGGCAGTGCAGATCTTCGGCGGATACGGTTACGTCAAGGACTATCCGGTGGAGCGGCTTATGCGCGATGCGAAGGTCACCGAGATCTACGAAGGCACGTCGGAGATCCAGAGGATCGTCATCGCGCGTGCCTTGTACGGGCAGTCATAACTCTTTTACGGAATACGACGCAATGAAGCTGTTCGATACGCTGGCGGAGATGGGACACGAGGAAGTCGTGTTGTGCAGCGATCCTTCGGTTGGGTATCGCGGAATTCTGGCGGTGCACAGCACCAGGCTGGGGCCGGCCCTCGGCGGCACTCGATTCTGGAATTATGCGACCGACGAAGAGGCGATCACCGACGCCCTTCGACTTTCGCGCGGCATGACCTACAAGAACGCTGTTGCGGGACTTCACCTCGGCGGCGGAAAGTCGATCATCATCGGCGACAACAAGACCAAGGACCGTGAGAAGATCTTTCGTGCTCACGGTCGTTTTGTTGAAAGCCTGGGCGGTCGCTACATCACCGCCGAGGATGTCGGCACCAGCACGAAGGACATGGATTACGTGCACATGGAGACGGGCCACGTCGCAGGCCTCGCCGGAAAATCGGGCGATCCTTCGCCAGTGACCGCTCACGGTGTGTTCAGGGCTGTGCAGGCATCGGCGAACCGCAGGTGGGGGTCCGACAGCCTAGATGGAAAGACAGTATCCGTGCAGGGCTGCGGAAGCGTCGGCAGCTACCTCGCAAAGGAGCTCCACGAGGCCGGAGCGAAGCTGATCGTATCGGACATCGACTCGGCGAAGGCAGCCCGGGTTGCCAAGGCGACGGGCGCCCAGATCGTCGAGGGCGACGCGATCTTTTCAGCGGATGCCGACATTTTTTCGCCGTGCGCGCTCGGCGGCATCATTAACGACACGACCATTCCAAAGCTCAAGGTCGAGATCGTAGCCGGCGGCGCCAACAATCAGCTTCTCGAGGACCGGCACGGCGACGAGCTCGAGCGGCGCAACATTCTCTATGCACCTGATTACGTTGCGAATGCGGGCGGTGTGATCAATGTGTACGGAGAGGTGGCCGGCTGGGACGAACAGCGGGCGCACGACAAGGCCGACGAGATCTACGACACGATTCTCAAGGTCTTCGACATCGCCGAGGCCAAGCACATACCGAGCTACGAGGCGGCTGACCGTCTCGCGGAGCAGCGGCTCGCGGAGGCGAAATGAGTGAGACTATTCCAATTGCGTCGGATCACGCCGGCGTGGAAATGAAGGACCGGCTCGTCGCTGAGCTGAGGAAGCTCGGCTACAATCCCGACGACGTCGGCTCGAAGGATCCGAGCAAGCCCGACGATTATCCGGACTTCGGCCGGCAGGTCGCCAAAGAGGTTTCCGACGGCGAAGCGAAGCGGGGAATTCTGCTCTGCGGCAGCGGGGTAGGGATGGACATCGTCGCGAACAGGTTCCCCGGCGTGCGTGCGGCGCTGGCCTGGGCGCCCGAGATTGGTGAACTTTCGCGGAAGCACAACGATTCCAACGTGCTGGTGCTGCCGGCGAGATTCATAAGCGAGTCGGACGCGCTGAAGACCATGAAGCTGTGGCTCGACACTAAATTCGAAGGCGGGCGCCACGAACGGCGCGTAAAGAAGATCGACTCCGAGGAACCCTGATGCCGCAGACTCAGGCACCACCCAAACCAGCGTCCCGCGTCGCCATGCCGGAGGGACGGCTGGCGCAATCGGATCCCGAGGTCGCGCGGCTGATCGACCGCGAGGTGGATCGCCAGCGCCACGGACTCGAGCTGATCGCCAGCGAGAATTTCGTTTCGCCCGCGGTGCTCGAGACGATGGGCACTCCGCTCACCAACAAGTACGCGGAGGGGCTGCCCGGCAAGCGCTATTACGGTGGGTGCGAGTTCGTCGACATGATCGAGCAGCTGGCAATCGATCGCGTCAAGAAACTCTTCTCGGCGGATCACGCCAACGTCCAGGCGCATTCCGGCGCGCAGGCGAATGCCGCCGTGTATCTCGCGTTCCTCAAGCCCGGCGACGTCGTGCTCGGGCTCGATCTGTCGCAGGGTGGTCACCTCACGCACGGCTCACCGGTGAATTTCTCCGGCCTTCTCTATCACGCCATCCACTACGGCGTCGGCGAGGACGGGCGGATCGACTACGCCCAGATGCAGCGCATTGCGCGTGAGCAGAAGCCGAAGATGATCATTGCCGGTGCGAGCGCGTACGCGCGAATCATCGAGTTCGAGCCGTTCGCGGAAGTTGCGCGCGAGATCGGCGCGAAGTTCGTGGTCGACATGGCGCACTTCGCGGGTCTCGTCGCGACGGGGTATCACCCTTCGCCGGTACCACACGCCGACGCAGTGACGAGCACGACTCACAAGACCCTGCGCGGCCCGCGGGGTGGTCTGGTGCTGTGCAAGGAAGAGCACGCCAAGGCGGTCGACAAGGCGATGTTCCCCGGGACCCAGGGCGGTCCGCTCGAGCACATCATCGCTGCGAAGGCGGTGGCCTTCAAGGAAGCCCTCGAGCCTTCGTTCAAGGACTATTGCGGCCAGATCGTTCGCAACGCGCAGACGCTCGCAAACGCGCTGATGGAGCGCGGCTTCGACATCGTCTCCGGCGGCACCGACAACCACCTGATGCTCGTCGACCTCCGCAACAAGAACGTCACCGGTAAAGTCGCGGAGAAAGCGCTCGACGCTGCGGGTATCACGGTCAACAAGAACACAGTGCCGAAGGAGACCCAGTCGCCGTTCGTCACCAGCGGCATCCGCATCGGCACACCGGCGGTAACTACTCGAGGGATGAAGGAGCCCGAGATGGACCAGATCGCCGGGCTCATCGACCGGGTAATCGCGAGCGGTGGTGACGAGACGGTCGCGCCGTCAGTCAAAGAGGAAGTGCTCGACTTGACGAACCGGTTTCCTCTGTACAAATCCTTTCCACCAATGGCGGATAGAAAGTAGCAATGGCTGAGCTGGCATTTCGCGAAGGCATCATGGATCGCATCAGGATCCGCGAGCCGCGGTTCGACGAGCAGGCGTACCTGTTCGTCCTGTCCGCGCTCGAAATGTGTCAGACCCAGCTCACCGTGCGCCGACACATCACCGGCGTCGAGCTCGCCCACGCCTGTCGTGAGCTCGCTCTAGAGCGGTACGGTCTCATGGCGCGCGTGGTACTCGAGCACTGGGGCATCTCGTCGACCGCGGATATCGGCGACATCGTCTTCACCCTCGTGGATCTCGGGTTCCTTCTCAGCCAGCCGCAGGACACGCGTGACGAGTTCGTCGATGTCTTTGACTTCGACCTCGCCTTCGAGCGCGATTACCCCTGGAACTGCGCGCAACAGGCGTAGATCCTACTTCGGGAATGCCCGTCTGGGTGGTCGGCGCCAGAGAGTCAGCGGAGCGCGATCGGGCGGCAATTGACAGAGGAACTCCTTCCCGCGTGTTGATGCAGCGCGCCGGCACTGCTGCCGCCACGGAAATCGCGCGCCGGTTTCCTGACCGGGTGCGATCCGGTGTCGCGGTTTTCACCGGTCCAGGCAACAACGGTGGCGACGGATGGGTGGTCGCGGCAGCGCTTGCCCGAGACGGCGCCGACGTTCGCGTCGTGGAGGCGGGCACGCCTGCTGCGGCGAAGGCTCCCGATGCTTTTGCAGTTCGAGCCGCTGCGCTCGATTCGGTCGACGTCGGGAGTCAGTCTGGCGACGATCGCGCACTCATCGTCGATGCGCTGCTCGGTACCGGGTTCGCGGGTGAGCCACGCGGGCAAATCGCCGATGCAATCGGCGACATCAATAGCCGGCGGGGGGCAGGGGCGGCGATCGCGGCGCTCGATGTCCCGAGCGGGCTCGATGCAACTTCCGGCGAGCACACCAGCTGCGTCGTCGCCGATCTCACCATCAGCTTCGGTGGAATCAAGCGCGGCACACTCCTGGCGCGCGATTGCTGTGGCGTCATAGTCGCAGTCGACATCGGTCTGGACGCGACTCAGGGCGACAACCCCCCAAAGAAATCGGCGTCGCTGCCGGTGCTCGTCGATGATGGTTGGGTCAGATCGCGAGTTCCAGGCATCCACTACGACGCGCACAAAGGCACCCGCAAGCATCTGGCGATTATCGGTGCCGGACCGGGAATGCCGGGCGCGGTGGTGCTCGCAACCCGTGGAGCGCTCCGCAGCGGCATTGGTCTGGTGCGGGCTCTCGTCCATCCCGACAACACCGGACCAGTCCTCTCGGCCGTTCCGTCGGCTCTGCTCGGCGAATGGCCGTCCGCGTCAGAGCAGGTGCGCACCGAGATTGCCACCTGGGCAGACGCCATCGTCATCGGCCCCGGACTCGGCAAATCGGATACGGCGAAGCAGCTCGTCGAAAGAGTTTTGCGCGAGTCGGCGCGAGTGCCGATCCTTCTCGATGCAGATGCACTGAACATTTTCGAGGGCGATCCCAAATCACTCGGCGAGTTGCTCGCGAGCCGCCCGGCTTTGATTACGCCGCATGCCGCCGAGTTCGCGCGCCTCACCGGCACCGACATGAAGACCGTTCTCGCCAATCGGTTCGATGTCGGACTAGATCTCGCGCGAGTGACAGGAGCAACAGTGTTGCTCAAAGGCTCGCCGACCGTGATCTCTACTCCGGATGGCGAGCGTCTCGTCGTTGCCCGCGGCACCGCCGCCCTCGGCACCGGCGGAAGCGGCGACCTGCTGGACGGGGTCGCCGGAACGATCCTCGCCCAAACCGGCGATCCGACAACGGCCGCGGGAAGCGCAGCCTGGATTCACGGCCGTGCAGCGGAGTTTTGCGAGTACGTGCGGGGGACGACTCTCGAGGATGTCCTGTATGCGCTCCCGCGCGCCTGGAACGAGCCCGAGCCGGCCGGCGAGCCGCCCGTACTCGCCGAGCTGCCGGCGGTCGCCAGATGATCGACAGCAGAAGTGGTGACCAGAATATCCCCCTTGGTCCGGGAAAAGAGTTCGACCTCGTGCGCACGCTGCTCACGACCTGGGGAAAATCCGCTCAGCGCATCGGTGACGATGCCGCGATCCTCGATGTCCCGGGCAAGGAGAAGCTCGTCGTCTCGACCGACACGTCGGTGGAGGGGGTGCACTTCCGCCGAGATTGGCTCAACAGCTTCGAGATCGGATACCGAGCCACCGCCGCGGCGTTGAGCGATCTCGCTGCGATGGCGGCGCGCCCGCTCGGAATCCTCATCGCGCTCACACTTCCCGAGACCGAAAAGGAGGACGCGCGCGAAATCGCGACCGGAATCCGCGAGGGGGCTTCGGCGGTGATGTGCCCGATCGTCGGGGGAGATCTCTCGTCCGGGAAGGAGCTCTCGCTCACCATCACCGCGCTCGGGACCACCGGGCATCCGCTGACGCGGAGCGGCGCGAAGGCGGGTCAACGCGTCTATGTCACGGGACGGCTCGGCGGACCTGCCGCAGCGGTCAAAGCCTGGCGCGCCGGAGGTCGGCCCAGCGAAGCCGAGCGCGCGCGCTTCGCGTGTCCGATTCCGCGCATCGACGCCGCGCTTGGACTCGTCGCGCGCGGCGCCTCAGCCGGCATCGACATCTCGGATGGGCTCGCCGCCGACCTGGCGCACATCGCGGCGGCCAGCAGAATCGGAATCGAAATCGATGCAGAGCGCATTCCCCGATTCGACGGCGTGTCGGCGATCGAAGCGGCGGGTTCTGGCGAGGAGTACGAGATCGTCGTGACGGCGCCGGAAATCGATACGACCCGCTTCACCGAGGAATTTGGACTCGATCTGACCGAGATCGGCCGGGTTGTTGCCGGACCTCCACGTGTGACACTTCTGGAAGGCGGCAAACAAATTGGCGCCCCGCCGGGCTACGACCACTTCAGCAAGAAATGATTGCCTTTCTCAGAACGATTCTCCTTTTCGTAACCGCGTTCTTCGCCACCTTCGTGATCGGGTCGAGCGTCATCATCGCAGCCATGCTTGGCGTCAAGGACAAGCCGGGCGGAATCTTCGAGAATGCTCCGCGTTGGTGGTCGGCGGCAGTGCTTTGGGCGGCGGGGATCAAGGTCCGTGTCCATGGTAAGGACAACCTCGCTGGTGATGCGGCGCGCATCTTCGCGTCCAACCACGTCAGCTGGTTCGACGTTCCTGCGCTCGCGCGAATCCTGCCGCGCTACAAATTCGTCGCCAAGGCTGAGCTCTTTAAGGTGCCGATCTTCGGCAAGGGGATGCGCGCCGCCGGCATGATCGAGCTGCAGCGCGAGAATCGGAAGGCTGCATTCGGCGCATATGAAGTCGCGGCCGAGCGGATCCGTGCGGGCAATTCAGTAGTTGTATTTCCGGAGGGAACGCGCGGTCACGAGTATCCTTTACGTCCTTTCAAGAAGGGACCATTTGTACTCGCCATCGCCGCAGGAGTACCGATAGTTCCGATCGTCGTGCACGGGACCATCGAGATCATGCCCAAGGGGTCGCTTTGGGTTCATCCGGGCACGATTGATGTACATTTGCTCGAGCCCGTCAGCACTACCGGAGTCGATTACGATCATCGGGAAGCGCTGATGCAGGCGGTCAGGACGAGGATGGCGGATGCGATGCGCAAGCTCTACGGCATCGAGCCGCTGCCGACCCTGACGTCGCGGCTCCCGTCGTCGGTCGAGATTCTCTCGACCGAGACCCAACCCACCGAAACGCGATAGCAAGAGTCCCAACAAAAAATGTCAGGCATTATCGAGATCAAGGCGCGGGAAATTCTGGATAGTCGTGGAAATCCCACGGTCGAAGCCGACGTCACCCTCGACAGCGGCGCATTCGGTCGTGCCGCGGTGCCGAGCGGCGCATCTACAGGCGAGCACGAAGCCCTCGAGCTCCGCGATGGAGACGCCGAGCGCTACCTCGGCAAAGGCGTCGAGCAGGCAGTGCAGAGCGTCGAAGAGCAGATCGCGCCGGCGCTCAACGGACTGCCCGCGAGCGATCAGATGATGATCGATCGGGCCATGATCGAGCTCGACGGCACCGACAACAAAGGCAAGCTCGGCGCGAACGCGATTCTCGCGGTCTCGATGGCGACGGCGCGCGCGGCGGCGATGGATGTCGGGCTGCCGCTTTATCGCTACCTCGGGGGTCCGATGGCGCGCACCCTCCCGGTGCCGATGATGAACATCCTCAACGGGGGCGCGCACGCGACCAACACCGTCGATTTCCAAGAGTACATGATCGTTCCGATCGGAGCGACGACCTTCCGCGATGCGGTGCGAATGGGCGCCGAAGTCTTTCACGCGCTCAAGAAAGTGCTGGTGAAGCGCAAGCTGTCGACGGGCGTGGGTGACGAAGGTGGTTTCGCGCCGGATCTCAAGACCGATGAAGAGGCGCTGCGGGTTGTGGTCGAGGCAATCGAAGCCGCGGGTTACGCCCCCGGTCGCGAGATCGCCCTGGCGCTCGACGTCGCGGCGTCCGAGCTGTACAAGAGCGGCACCTACACCTTCAAGAAATCCGGCGCCGGCTCCCGCGACGCTGATGGAATGATCGAGCTGTACGGAAAGTGGCTCGACGAATTCCCGATCGTCTCGATAGAGGACGGGCTGGCTGAAGATGATTGGGATGGCTGGGCGAAGCTGACCGCCGCGCTCGGCGACCGGGTGCAGTTGGTCGGGGATGATCTTTTCGTGACGAACACCGAGCGTTTGGCGCGCGGCATCGAAGGCGATGTCGCGAATGCGATCCTGATCAAGCTGAATCAGATCGGAACACTGACCGAAACCCTGGAATCGATCGAGATGGCGAAAGCGAACGGATATCAGTCGATCATCTCGCACCGCTCGGGCGAGACGGAGGACACCTTCATCGCGGACCTCGCGGTTGCGACCGGCGCTGGCCAGATCAAGACCGGGTCGGCGAGCCGCACCGACCGCGTCGCCAAGTACAACCAGCTGCTGCGCATCGAAGAACAGCTGGGCGCGGTCGCCGAATACCCGGGCGGCGCGATCTACGGACTGGCGTAGGCAGTGAAGCGGTTGGTCTGGTGGGCGCTGGGCGCCGTAGCGCTCTATTTCGCGGTGCAGGGCGGGGAGTACAGCACGCGCGA
>DATFGW010000035.1:0-7959 GCA_035249045.1 Gemmatimonadaceae bacterium
TATTGGCTGGTGAGTAGCGACGCCCTCAAGGGCCACGTCACCTCCGCATCGTTCAAGGACACGACCGATCCTTCGAAGGTTCTGTTGACGCTCGGCGTCGCTGCCCCGGATCGCGTGGAGATCTCGCAGGGAGCGACGGGAACTGCGCAGGGTGCGAACCTCGGTGGCTTCCACGACATCCTCGCGTCCGGACATGGAATGATCGAGCTGGCGACGGATCTGCCGGGACAACTGACGGTGCAAATTCCACTCGCCGTCACGAGCAGCACGGACTGGACTCGCCCGTACTGCTCGTAACGCAAGGGGTCTAACGACTGCGGGTGACGTTGACGTCGATGCCGCAGAACGTTCCGATCACTGTCGCGGTATGGGTGTCAGGATCGTACGTCGAAGTCAAATCGACATCGCAGGTGCCAGATGCACCCGTACGCACCCAGCTGAAGCTTCCCTTGTGGGTCGCGGTCTGCGGGCCCGACAAAAAGCCGTTGACGATGTTGAGCTTGCCGTCGAAGGCGATGTTGGGATTGCCGTTGAGAGTGATCTGACCGTGCTTCGTCTGGAACGCGCAATCGGTATCGGTACGAGTCGCCGTCGTCTCGACGTTGAGGCTGCGGGTCGCGCGATCGCCGCTGCCCACGACCCGGCCGGCGAGCGCAACTGCGCCGCCCTTCGGGCACTGGTGCGTGAACGAGAAGGTGTTGTCAAAAGTCGTCGGCGAGGTGACAGTCGCTGATGCTCCGCTGCCATCGGTTACGATGTCGAACGATGCGCCGAGTCCGATGTCGCCGACGGTGAACGCACTGGTGGCGTCAAGGTCGGCGGCGAGCTGGTTTGCATCTTCAGCGCTGATTCCATTGGGACCGGTTGAATCGCTGCAAGCGGCAACGGCGAAAACCAACGCCGCGCTGCACGCGAGCCACGGTTTCATTGTCATGTGTCGAGCTCCATGCTGGAGAGGTTTGGCAATTGGACGGGACGGATACTCAGCCATTATCACGATCGGCCGAGTGTGTCGGACGCCAATTTCTTCATGTTACAGGCCGTTCCCGCCCGAAAGTTCCCCGTCATGGGGACTCAGCCGCGCTATCCCTCGTTCCAGTCGCTCAACGGATAAAATCCATTTCGGATCCAGACGTCGTTGGGAACCGCGGTGACGAGCGCCGCCTCCTGGACGAGGTACTCGTCGGCGAGCGCGTTGAGATTTCTGTAGTCAGGATACTGCGCGCTCTCGAGTCCTTCTCTAATGATACGGGCGACGAACGCAACCGCGCCGACGCTGGGCAGCGATCCCTGGAACTCGCGGCTCACCTGCGTTGGCTGCAGCGGACCGCGCGCGGTGATCATCGGGATGCGAAGTGTGATCCGGCCCATCAGAATCCGCTGCCGCCGCCTCCGCCACTGCCACCGCCGCTCGATCCGCCACCGCCCGACCCCGACGAGCTCGGACTCGACGACATGCTGCTTGCGGCGGCGCTCGACATGGTACTGATGCTGTTCGAGAAGCTCGAGACGTTGAATGGCCCGCTCCCGCCCGTGTACCACTGCGGCGGCTCGCGGTAGATGTCCTTGAACGCGTTAGCCCACTTGTCCTCGACGCCAAACGCCATCGCGTATGGAAGATATTTCTCGAACAGCTCGGGAGAAGTGATCATCCGCTTGTAGCGGTCTTCTTCGACGCGGCTGAGGAATTCCTTGAACCCCAGCGTTGCCGCGCGAGCGTGGGCGCCTTCGGTGGTGCGCGCGGGCATGATCACCGCGAAGACGATGAGAATCACCGCCGACACTACCGTCGCAACGATGAGAGCGACGGGCTCGAACAAAATCCACGCGCGCGCGATCGACAGCATGCTCAGGCCGCCGAGCACGAAGGTCACGAAGACCGCGATGCCGATGGATTTTCCGAGGGTTCGATCGGGGCGCTCGACGTAGTAACCGACTTCAACGAGCCGGTCGTAAATCGCGTTCTTGATCTCGGGAAGGAATCTGTAGAAACGGTTCGTCAGCTCCGACACCTTCATCGAGTACGCGTCGCTAGCCGCGGATTGGCCGAGCGCGTCGAGGTAGCTGATCTCGTGGGGCTTGAGGTCTTTCCAGTCGGAGCGTTTGCGGAGAATGTCGAGCTGGTAATCGGTGCTCTTGGTGAGCCCGAAGAGATGTTTCTCGGTGAGCTCAGTGATGTGGATGTAGCCGCGCACCGCGAGATCGACGAGGGTCGCGGTGATGTCCTCCATGTCGGCCTTGTTGTCGACGAGCGTGCCGAGCTCGGCGGGCGATTCTCCATCGACGGGCTCATAGCGCACGACGTAGGAGTCTTCCTTGGGATCGCGACCCTTTTTGTCCCAGCGCTTGTAGGCGAAGAAGAAGACGAGGAACGGGATGAGAAGCGGTGTCCAGCGCAGGATCGCGACGAGCTGCTGGTACGCTTCGCTGGGGCGTCCCGCGATTGTTCCCGCCGGCCAACCGACGGCGACGGTCATGCCCGCGTTGGGCGGCAGCGCCTGGGTCGTAGCGAAGTCGACTTCGTTGGCGTCGCGCGTGATCACCGCATTCGTCTGCGTCGACGATTCGTAACCGGTGTAAACGGCCGACTGCGTCGGCCGCACTGCCTCGGGGAGGACGACGCGGGCGTGAACGCTGTCGATCTCCATCGTCCACGCATTGCCGGTAACGTTCCAGTACAGCTCGTCGAGCTCGCCGACGTCGCTCGACTTGTAAAAGAATCGGATCGCGTTGCGAACGCGGTAGCGGATGATGATGGTGCGATCCGCGTCGTGCGCGCCGGGGATGTAGATGTGGTAACGGCGGGTCCAGCCGTTGTCGATCGTCTGGTGCTCGACGACCAGCGGCTGGCCGCTGTCGTCGGTGATGCTACCGTCCTCGACGCGGAGCTTGGTGGCGCGACCCTGCGCGGTGTTGTGGTGCAGCGAGAGGTCGCGATTGAGCCCGTTCCACGAGCCGGTGAAGCGGATGGTGAGCTGCTCGACTACGTCGAGCGTCCCATCCCTGTTGACGGTGAGAAGCGCGTCGAACTTGCGCAGGCGTATGTCGCGTTCCTGCGCGCCCGCCGCCTGGACGAGCGCGCAGAGAAGAAATGCCGCGACCGCTAAGGCGCGACGGATCTTAAAACGCTACCTTGGGGAGCTCGCGGTCACCCGCTTCCGCCTGGAAGAACTCGAGCTCCTTGTAGTTGAGTGGACCGGCGATGAAACTCGATGGGATCGTCGAGATTGCCGTGTTGTAATCGCGGACGACGGCGTTGTAGTAGCGACGCGCGTTCTGCACCGCGTCCTCGATGCTGCCGAGCTGCTGCTGCAGATCGCGAAATCCGCCGGATGCCTGGAGCTGTGGATACGCTTCGACCGCGACGGTCAGGCCGCGGAGCGCGTTGGTGAGCTCCCCTTCCGCCTGCGCGCGCTGCGCCGGCGTTCCGCCCTGCGCTGCGAGTACCCGGGCGCGGGCCTGAGTAACTGAGTCAAGGGTCTCGCGCTCGTGCGTCGCGTAGCCCTTGACGGTGTTGACGAGATTTGGAACCAAATCGGCGCGCCGCTTGAGCTGGACGTCAATATCCGACCAGGCGTTCTGAGCGCGCACGCGCAGCGAGACGAGCCTGTTGTAGATGCCAACAAGCCCGAGTACGACGACGACAATGATGACCAGAAGGACAAGGAATGCCATCGAAGTGGGGTTGAAGTTCGGGGAACTTGCAGCCGGAAGACCACTCGGTCAACCGGATATCACTACGTGCTTAAGGACTGCGTGGATTCAAGGGGATCACTGAAGACGACCAGCTGGGGGCTGTCGGCGGAGCGGCGGGCCGCGCTGAGCTCGGGTTGGAATGAAAAGCCGCGCGTCGGCGGGAGTGCAGTTATCAAATAGGTCGCTCGGCGCCGCTCGCCGCTCCGCCCGCCGCTCTCAGCTGGTCGTCTTCAGTGAGCTACAGCGCGCACCCACACTGGAAGTGTCAAAAATTCCCCGACCTGCCCGATTGCTACGTCACGCTACGTATTTAGTCGGCGCGTGCCTGCGACTAAGGTGGATCTGGCCTCACCCGAGTGTTGAATGCAAAGCCCGTTGATCGGTCAGTTGGGTCCTGCGGTTGATTCCGCCGCAATCGTTGCGATGACCGCGCCGACCGTTGAGCACGTCGTCAGCTGCGCAGCGTTGATAGCAGGGGCGTTGACCCTGGCGCTCATGATCGAGGTGGTCTACCGCGTGATAAAGATTCTCAACTAGGCATCGGGAGCGCTTGACTCCTTCTGCCGATTCGCCCGGACCTCGAGAGCAGGCCGAGCGTTAACGTCTCAGTGGTCTTCTCGGAGATTCTGAATGCAAGCATCTCTAAATGATCGATGGAGTCCCGTGATCGACTCCGCCGCAACCGTGTCACTTGCCAACGGACCGATGCAAAGCGTCGTTATCCCCGGCGCGGCGGTTGTCGTCCTCGTCCTGGGGGTAGCGCTCGTGGTCGTCTTGTTTTCGAGAGTGTTCCGTCTGTTGGGCGGAGCGTAACACTCTCAGACGGGGATTGAATCGCACGCGGAAAGCGACCATGGTGATCGGCTTAGACTTTCTCGTTCCAACCCGTGCTCGGTGCTGCGAGCCGCTCCGCCGATTGCCCCGAGCTGGTGGTCTTCAGTAATGCAACGGGGCGCTCCGATACTTCCCGCGACAACACCATCTGTTCCTACCCGCCGGGCATGGGGACAGCATACCAGAAAATCGCGCAGAAGTGCGCGATGCTTCCGGCGAGCACGAACAGATGCCATACCGCGTGGCTGTAGCGATGCCGCTCGTCGCGGACGTAGAAGATGACTCCACCGGTGTAGCACAATCCGCCCGCCGCGAGCCACAGGATCCCTCGGGGTGCGACGTGCATCGTTAGCGGTCGAAGCGCGACAACCATCACCCAGCCCATCCCGAGATACACGGCAGTCGAAAGCGCGGGCAACCGGTTGCCGAAGGTTCCCTTGAGCGCGATGCCGGCGACGGCGAGACCCCACACGACGCCAAACAGACTCCAGCCCCATGGACCGCGAAGAGTAATGAGTGTGAACGGCGTGTAGGTCCCGGCAATCAACAAGTAGATCGCGGCGTGATCGATTCTTTGAAACACTGTCTTCGCGCCCGTTCCACGCATTGCGTGGTACAGCATTGAGGAAGTGTAGAGCAGCAGCAACGTCGCCGCATAGATGCTGGCCGAGACGACTCGCCACACGTCGCCGCTCTCGGCTGCAGCGATGATCAGAAACGGGCCGACGACGAGAGTGAGGAGGACGCCGAGGCCGTGGGTGAGACTGTTGGCGAGCTCCTCACCGCTCGACTGCGGCCGCGGCTGAGTGGACACCGATAGTTGTTCCACAGGACTAACTGAAGACTACCAGCTTATGGCTGTCGGCGGAGCGGCTTGGCGCTCCGAGCTCTTTTTGAAAAAAAAACAAAACCGAGCTCAGAGCCGCCCGCCGCTCCGCTCACAGCCCCCAGCTGGTACTCTTCAGTAATCTTTCGGACGACGCAACACTAAACCGCGTCCGAAAGGCTCGTGAAGTCAAAGTCCTTAGCCTTGATCGCGGGCATGACCACAGCCCCGCCCGCCTCGGTCCCCGCCAGTCGAACGGCAGGCCCGATCGCCTCGAGATTGCTGAGCAAGAACAGCGGCGACTCGTTGAAGCGGAAATTCTTGATCGCCTTCGAGATCTTTCCATTCTCGATCAGGAAAGTCCCGTCACGCGTGAGGCCGGTGTAGAGAATCGTGCGCGGATCGACCTGCCGCAGATACCACAGTCGCGTAACGAGCACGCCCCTCGGCGTCGACTTGATCATGTCGTCCACCGACGTGTTGCCTCCCATCATCTTTACCGACGACGGAAAGCCCGTTGCCTGCTTGCCCTGCTTCTGCGCCCAGAACCTTGAGTAGAACAGTTGCTTGAGCACACCGTTCTCGATCCAGACCTGCCGGCCGAGCGGCAGACCCTGTCCATCGAACGGCTGCGAGAGCAGCTGCGGATCCTGCGGATCGGAGATGATTGTGACGCGGGGATCGACGATCTTCTCGCCGATCTTGTTGCCGCCACCCTGCTTGGCGAATGCGCTGCGCCCTTCGTCGGCGGAGCGCGCCGCAAGCGCGAACGCCATCAGCTGCACCAGATCGCCGACGGCCTGTGGCTCGAGGATCACCGTGTAGCGGCCCGGCTCGATTGCGACGGGGTTGCGCGACAGCCGCGCCTTGTCGATCGCGCGCGCCGAGACCGCGGCGAAATCGACCTTGTTCCAATCCGGATGCTCGGCGCCGGCCCAACCGGAACCGGTGCCATCGTCGGTGCGCACCGTCAGCGTGTAGTTCGCGGTCGTATTGCGGTCGTAGGCGAAGAGTCCGCTCTTGTTGCCGAGCGCGCTGGCGCCGGCGTTGACGACGATGAAACCCGCGGCCTTGAGATCGCCGGCCTTGCGGGCTGGATCCAGCGCGGTGAGCGCGGCGCGAGCGCGATCTTCCGGTGACAAGTTCGCGGTAGATTCGAAGTAACCGTTGACCGGCACGTAAGTCTGCGGCCCCAGCTCCGGCATCGTCTCCGGATCTTCCGGCGACAGCTTCGCCAGCGCTTCCGATTGCTCGACCGCTCGGCGCAACGACTCGTCGGAAAAATCATTGGTGGTGGTGGCGGCGTGCCGCTTTCCGAAGGTGCTCTGCACGGCGACCTGGCCGTTCACCACTCCACCCGACGTCGAAACCTGATTGGCGGCGAAGCGGATGTCGGCCTGATACCCGCTGTTCACGCTGACCGTGACGGCATCGGCCTTGGACATCTTCACGACTTTCTCGACCAGCGCCTGCGCCTGGTCGCGCGGCATCACCGCGCCAGTAGGAATCGCAGTCTCGACAGCATCGAGGAGGCGCTTCGGCGCTCCGCGCGAAAATCCGGCGGCGCTCATGCTTTCCTCCCGGTGTTGATGACGTTGATGTTGCGGAAGCGGCTCGGCACGACGCCGTGACTTACTGAGTTCACCTGCGGCGGCTGGCCTTTGCCGTCGAAGAAAGTTCCACCCATGAAGTAGCTCTTCGGTCCGCCGATCATGTCCATTGAATTCCAGAAATCGGGAGTGCGCATCTGATACGCGACGTCCTTCAGCATGCCGACGATCTTGCCGCCCTTGATCTCGTGGAAGACCTGGCCGCCGAACTGCGCGTTGTAGCGTTGCTGGTCGATCGAGAACGAGCCGTCGCCGATGATCGCAATGCCGCGATCGGTGGCGGCGATGATGTCCTCGAAGCTTTGCTCCTTCGACCCTGGTAGAAGCGAGACGTTAGGCATGCGTTGGAACTGTACGGAGCTCCAGGAGTCGGCGTTGGAGCAGCCGTGCGAGCGGATCGGCCGGCCCTGCTGGTCGTAGTACCACTTGAGCCAGTTGGCCTGTTCGCGCGTGGTTTGATAATCGTTGAAGATTCCGTTCTTGATGATGAGAAACGTCTCCGGCTTGACACCTTCATCATCCCAACCGGTCGTGCCGCAGCCACCTTCCTGCGAGCGGTCGCCCTGGACGTTCATGATCTCCGGACCGTAGCGCAGCTTGCCGAGCACTTTCTCGGGCGGCGCGACGAAGCTTGTACCGGCGTAGTTGGCTTCGTAGCCGAGCGCGCGATCGAGCTCAGTGGGATGTGCAACGGACTCGTGCAAGGTGAGCCAGAGGTGCGTCGGGTGCAGAACGAGGTCGTAACGTCCGACTTCGACGGGCTTGGCAGTAAGTTTTTGCACTGCCTCTGTCGCCCACTTGCCAGCGTTGCCGACCAGATCCTGCTCGAGCACGTATTCCCAGCCGCGACCCGCCGGCGCGACGACGTTGCCGCGGGTCTGGAAATCAGAGTTGTCGGGCGCGATCGCGGTGACGGTGAAGGGAACGGCGACGCGCACGAGAGTTTGCGAGATCACCGAGCCTTCGGTCGAAGCGAAGTTGCGATCTTCCTTG
>DATFGW010000036.1:0-2666 GCA_035249045.1 Gemmatimonadaceae bacterium
TAGCACGGGCCGGTGCCCTCCGACAGTTGGCTGCCAATCGCTGTCAGTGCGCCGGTGTCAGGCGCAATCGCGAATGCGCTCACTCCGCCACTCGCTTTGCCCTGAAACTTCGCGACTTCGTTCACCGCATAGAGGACGCGACCGCTGGGATGAATCGCAAGAAACGACGGGTTCGCGCCGGCGTCCGAAGAACCGACGAGCTTCAGCCCGCCGGTCCGCGCATCCATCCGCACCAGATAGATGCCTTTGGAGCGGCCATCATCTGTGTAAGTGCCGACGTAGAGGAGCTCACCGTCCACGTTCGATTCCTCGCCGGAGAGAGGTTTGGCGCCACCCGCGAGTGAGACGAGCCCGAGCGCGGCGGCAGCGAGGAATTCGCGCCTGGACGTGTCGCGAGGTTTTTTCATCGCAACAAAGTGGCACCGCGAGAAGTGACGGCGCAAATTGCTCGATGAACGCTGGCGCAAACTGACGAGGATTCGCTTGGACGCACTTGATCTCGATACACCTGCACTCTACATCGATCTCGATGCGATGGAGCGCAACATCGCCCGGATGCAGGAGCAATGTCGCGGCTGGGGAGTCGGGCTGCGACCGCATGTAAAAACCCACAAGATTCCGGAGATTGCGCGAATGCAGCTCGACGCCGGCGCAATCGGGATCACCGTCGCGAAAATCGGCGAAGCCGAGGTCCTACCAGGCGATGATGTGCTGATCGCTTACCCGCTGGTGAAGGCGAAGCTCCCACGCCTGAGAGACGTAACGAAGCATCGCCGCGTCAAAGTCGCCGTCGATTCCGTGGAAGTTGCCCGCGGTCTCGAGGGAATCGAGACTCTGGTTGAGATCGACGTCGGTGTGCGCCGGGTTGGCGCACAGTCGGCCGAGCAGGCGGTGGAGATCGCGAAGGCGTGCACGGATTTTCAGGGAATCTGCTATTGGCCGTCGTGGCTCGACGACGAAGGCTTCAAGGCCGCGTGCGCGAAGATCGACGCCGTGCTGCGCGCGCTTTCCGGCGCCGGCTTCGAGGCAAAAATCATTTCGGGCGGTTCCACGCCCGGGGCAGCGAAAACTCCATTGATTCCGCAGACCACCGAGATCCGGCCCGGGACTTACGTCTTCTACGACTCGAGCAGTCTCGAGACCGGAATCTGCGAGGAAGCCGATTGCGCGCTGCGGGTTCTCACTACCGTCGTCAGCACATCGGTGCAGGGCCAGTGCGTAGTCGATGCCGGTTCAAAGACTCTCTCCAGCGATCAGGCCCACGAGTCAGGAACGTACGGTCACGTAGTCGACCATCCGTGGACGGTGCGCAAGCTCAACGAGGAACACGGCTACGTCGAGATCCGCGGGCCGGCGCGGGTCGGCGAGAAAGTCTGGATCGTGCCGGCCCACGTCTGCCCAACGGTCAATCTTCACGACGAGGTCTGGTACGGTCGCAACGGTCGGGTCGATGGAAGCTGGAAAGTCGCGGCGCGCGGAAAGGTTCGCTAAACGCTCATTCGCTGCTACTTCCCGTTTTGCCGGACCTTGAACACGTTGTCGTCGCGATCTCGGTCGAGCAGCTTGCGATACGGATCGATCCCGGCGTGCGCTGGCTGGGTCGGCACGGTGATAACGAAAGTCTGCTTCCCACCGTGGATCCTCTGCTGCTTCAGGTACAGCGGCGCGCCGAGCCCATCGCCTTTGCCTGGCGCGAAGACGCCGATGTCGACGAGGTCGTCAATCGGAATCTCGGTGAGCTTGCCGAGACTGTCGGCCCTCGCCTTTTTCGCCGTCACCTCGATCGTGACGACATAACCCCCGTTCGGCGCCCGATCGTAAACGGCGCGGCCCATCTTGAGCTGCCACAACGTGACCGTCTCGAAAAGATCGGCGAGCAGTGGGTGCAGCGAATCGGGCGTCGCAGCGCGCAGCTCCGCGTATAGATCGCGCGACGTCGGATACGGCGGACCCGCACCGCGATACTTCGCGACGAACCGGTGCAGCGCACCATTGACCGCTTGCTCGCCGATCAGCTGTCGAAGCGTGTACATCGCGATCGCGCCTTTTCGGTAGGCGAGATACGCCTGGTCGCCGACGTCCAGCAGCGGCACCTCGTGCGATTGCCGCGCTCGGCCGTTGAAATACCGCTCCATCTGGAAGCCATAGACCTTTCTCGCGGCTTCTACACCGAAGGTCTTCTCGACCAGCATCATCGCGCTGTAGTTGGCGAGCGATTCCGACAGGAATCCGCGACCCGGCATGTTGGCGCCCTTGAGCTGCCCGCCCCACCATTGATGCGCGATCTCGTGTGCGGTGCCGTAGAAGGGTTGATCGATCTCACTCGGCTGCACTCGACTGATGAAGTAATCCTCCGTGAAGCTGATGTTGCCCGGCATCGCGCGGCCGAATCCTCCGTACCGGGGGATCTCGACAAAGGTCAGATGATCGTACTGATACGGGCCGAACTCCTTCGTGTAATAGTCGAACGATCCCTTCATGCTGCGCAGCGTCCGAGCGACGTTGTCGCCGCCGTGAGCCGGATCGTGAAACACCTCGAGCGACACGGCGCGCGTCGAGTCTCGCGCCGGCGCCCAGCGGTCCTTTACGATTGACCACTTCGCCGAGAAGACGTCGGCGCCGAACATCGTCGGACCGTCCCCGTGATAATGGAAGTAACGGCGGCC
>DATFGW010000037.1:0-18167 GCA_035249045.1 Gemmatimonadaceae bacterium
GCGTCGTACCCCACCAACGGGATCCAGAACGGTTCGCCGGACGGTCTCGCGCTGGTTCACGGTACGGAGGTCGTGCAATTCCTGTCCTACGAAGGAACGATGCAAGCAACCGATGGCCCCGCGGCAGGCATGACATCGACCGACATCGCCGCGGCAGAGAGCGGCGGCACGTCACAGGTTCAGTCGCTGCAGCTGAATGCGAAGACCCACAAATGGGCAGCCGCCCGCCGCAGCTTCGGCAGGTGCAACAGCGATGGTCCACCCGCATTCGACATCAGCTTCGGCGGCCGGGAGCCGGTGTCCGATCCGCCGCTGCCGGTCGGATTCGAGGCCCAGATCTTCGCAACGATGTCGGACGCAACCGGCGCAACGGTAGCCAACACCACGTTCACCTGGTCATCGGACACTCCGGATGTCGCGAGCATCGACCAGAATGGCGTAATGCACGCCCTGACTGCCGGACAGGCGGTATTTCGGGCAACCGCGGCAAATGGAACGAGCGTCACGTACTCGTTGCCCACCAGCGTCGCGACGCTGGGTGGGACGGCTGAGTATCGCGGCAACACGGAATTCGGAACTCCGACCGATGGAAACGCGAGTGACGACTTCATCATCACCCGGGATCAGTACACGATCTCGTACAACCAGAACCGCAATACGCCGAACTGGGTCAGCTACGAGTTCGACGCGACGCATTTTGGCGGCAGCGATCGCTGCAATTGCTTCACCCACGACCCGGCACTACCGGCCAGCTTCACCCATCTCACCACCGCTGACTACACCGGCGCTGGAGCCTTTGCGGGATACGGTATTGATCGCGGCCATATGGCGCGTTCCTTCGACTTCAGCTCGGGAAGTCTCGACAACGCGCGGTCGTACTATCTCTCCAACATCATTCCGCAGGCCTCGGCGGTGAATCAGGGACCGTGGGCCGATCTGGAAAACGAGCTCGGCAATCTCGCCCGCTTCGACGGCAAGGAGGTTTATGTCATCGACGGCGTCGCGGGGAACAAGGGAACGGTGAAGGGCGAAGGCAAGATTGTGATCCCGGCGCAGGTCTGGAAAGTCGCGATCGTGGTTCCTCACGATCGCGGGCTCGCCGACATCAAGAGCTTCAACGACATCGACGACGTCATCGCGGTGATCATGCCCAACGATCCGGCGATCAACGCCGACTGGAAGACCTACAAGACGACCGTAGACGAGATCGAACGCATTAGCGGCTACGATTTGTTGTCGGCGTTGCCGGACAAGCTCGAGCAGTCGGTGGAGAACAACGATGTGCTGGCAGCCAAAGCGCTGAATGGCTCCGCAACGGCCGCCAGAGATTTTGCAACCGCCGCGGGACTCGATGCGGGACAGACGAACTCGCTGCTGGCCAAGATCGGCGCCGCGCAAAGCCAGCTGGGAATGGGCAACACCACACCCGCGAGAAGCCAGCTACAGAGCCTGCTCAACGAGCTGAGCGCGATTGTCAGCTCGGGTCGCGCAACCGACGCACAGGCGGCGACGCTCGAGGCAGCGATTCAGGGAGTGATCGACACGCTGCAGCAGTAGAAACGGAATAAAGAAAACCGGCGCCCGTTTTGGGCGCCGGTTTTTTTTGTCTTCCGGGTCAGACTTCAGCTTCGACGTTGATCCCGGACTCGGCGAGCTCGGTCAGCAGGTGGTCGGTCCTTCCCTCTTCGTCGAGGGTCTGCTGCAACAGCTCGGCCTGGCTCTCGAATCCGAGCGTGCGCGCATAAGTCCTTACGGTACCGTAGCCCGCCATCTCGTAGTGCTCGACGTGCTGCGCCTTGTTGATGAGGCCGGCGTCGAGCACATCCGGGTCGGGGCCTTCCTTGATCAGCTCGCTGCCTTCCTCGATCAGTCCTTCCATCCCGACGCACTTCTTGCCGCGTGGGCTGACGCCCAGCTCGCGGCAGATCTGCTCGAGCCGCTCGACGTGCTGGGTCGTTTCCTTGAGATGAGTGCGGAAGGCCTGCTGGAGCTCCGGATCGTTCGCCGCCTTGGCCATTTTCGGCAGCGCCTTCACGAGCTGTTTCTCGGCGCTGTAAAGGTCTTTCAGCTCCGCCACGTACAGGTCTTTCAGGGTATCAAGCTCCATTATCACACCTCCGCAGGAATTCAGATTTACAGGACGTTGTATGCGAGTCTTTCAGGCAATAGCGGTGCCGCCCACGGAGCCGCGGTGCCCCTTGTTATTTCTCGCGTCGGCGCGGCCAATGTGCGCCAATATCTCGGCGTATTGCTCTTCTCACCTCTGTTATATTGCGTACGATGAAGATCGAATTCACGCCCGGGGCATCAGATGGAGTCGAGCGGCACATTCAGGTATCTGTGCCTGCCGAGGCCGTGAAGGATGCCGAGGAAAAAGCAGCGCGCAGGTACGCCTCAACTGTCCGTCTGCCCGGTTTTCGGCCCGGCAAGGCACCGGCAACCGTAGTCCGCAAGAAATTCGGCGACGCGATCCGGCAGGAAGCCCTCGAGTCGCTGGTCCGCGAGGCCTACCAGGAATTCATCGAGAAAGAAAGCATCAAGGTGGCGGCCCAGCCCCACGTGCACGACGTGAAATTCGAGGAGGGAAAGCCGCTGACCTTCGAGCTTCACCTGGAAGTGCGACCCAACATCGTGCTGGCGCGGACCAACGGCTTCCGAATCCAACGTCCGTCGGTCAACGTCACTGAGGAGCAGGTCGACCAGCAGCTCGAGCAGGTTCGCGACGAGAAGGCGACGTGGACGCCGGTGAGCGAGAAGCCGCAGCCGGGCGACATGGTGAACGTACAGATCGCCACTGCCGCAGAAGGCGGGCAGGCCACTGAAGGAAAGAGCTATCCGATCGTGCTCGGCGCCGGCCAGGCTATTCCCGGGATCGAAGAGCTGATCATGCAGGCTTCGCCTGGAGAAACTCTCGAGAGACCGGTCAAATGGCCGGACGACTTCCCGGACGAGGCGCAGCGCGGACAGACCAAGATGGTCAGGATCACGCTCAATGAGGTCAAGCGCAAATCCGCGCCGCCGCTCGACGACGCTCTTGCCCGCGAGGTCGGCGATTTCGAATCCCTCGACGCGCTGCGCAAGGCTGTGCGCGCCGACATGGAGCACCACGCCGGACACGAGATCGAGGCCGGAGTGCGGCAGCAGCTGATCGACCAGATCATTTCAGCCAACGCGTTCGATGTCCCGAAAAGCTGGATCCAGCAATTCGTGCAGAACTACGCCGAAGCGTATCAGATTCCGGAGGACCAGCGAGAGCAATTCGCCGGAGAATTCCGCTCGATGGCAGAGCGGCAGATCCGGCGGGATCTGGTGATCGAAACCATCGCGGAGAACGAGGGTCTGACCGCGACGGAAAAGGACCTTGACGACCGCATCGCCGAGCAGGCCGAGAAGCGCGGTGCAAACCCCGGCCAGATCTACGCGCAGCTGGAGAAGAGCGGCCGGTTGAAGGAAATGGAGCGCGGCATCACTGAGGACAAGGTCTTCAAGTGGCTGCTTGAGCGAAACGATGTATCGACTAATGCCTAAACGGCACGAGGAAGAGGACCAGGAACCAATGCCGACGATTTACACGCCGTACGTGATCGAGCGCTCGAGCCGCGGGGAGCGCACCTACGATGTTTTCTCCCGCCTGCTGATGGACCGCATCATTTTCCTCGGGACGCCGATCAATGACGACGTCGCCAACATAGTGATCGCGCAGCTCCTGTTCCTCGAGTCGGACAATCCGGAGCGCGACATCCACATCTATATCAATTCCCCGGGCGGAAGCGTGTCGGCTGGTCTGGCGATCTACGACACCATGCAGTTTCTGAAGTCGCCGGTCAACACCAATTGCATGGGCCTCGCGGCAAGCATGGGTGCGTTCCTGCTTGCGGCCGGCCGGCCTGGCAAGCGCTCGGCGCTTCCCCACTCCCGAATCATGATCCACCAGCCGTCCCAGGGCGGCGGGGGCGGAACGGCCTCGGACATCGAGATCCAAGCCAAGGAGATCCTCCACCTGCGGTCGGAGATGAACAAGCTCATGGCCAAGCACACCGGCCAGCCGACCGAGCGAATCGAGCGGGACACCGACAGGGACCGTTTCATGTCGGCCACCGAGGCCAAGGAGTACGGGCTCATCGATAACGTGATTTCCTACCGCGGCGAGATGGAGGAGGCCCTCAGCAAGGCTTAAAGGGGGCCGCTGTTACTTGTGAAAATCTTCACGAGTCCTCGTCGCGGAGATTTGCTTGACCGCCTTAGCGACCGCTGTTAGGTATCTTTAACAAAGGCCCGCTGTCCGGCTCTGCTGGTCCAGCTTCACCCGCTACCCGCTGATCAATGTCCCAGGAAAAACACCTTCGCTGCTCGTTCTGCGGAAAGTCAAAAGACTCGGTTCGGAAATTCATTTCCGGCCCGTCCGTCTACATCTGCAACGAGTGCATTGCGCTCTGCAATGAGATCCTGGCGGAGGACGAGGAGAGAGAGGTAGCGGAGGCTATAACCCAGGTACCTTCGCCCCAGGAGATCAAGGACGTCCTGGACCAGTACGTAATCGGGCAGGAGCAGGCGAAGAAGGCGCTGGCGGTCTCGGTTTACAACCATTACAAGCGCATCAACTCGACATCATTGAAGGACGACGACGTCGAGCTCGACAAGTCAAACATCCTGCTGATCGGTCCCACGGGCGTAGGTAAGACGTTGCTGGCGCGGACGTTGGCTCGAATCCTCGATGTACCGTTCACCATCGCCGATGCGACCACCCTTACCGAAGCAGGGTACGTCGGCGAAGACGTTGAGAACATTCTGGTGCGGCTGCTCCAGGCCGGCGATTTCAACGTCGCCGAGTGCGAGCGCGGCATCGTTTACATCGACGAAATCGACAAGATCGCGCGGAAGTCCGAGAATCCCAGCATCACCCGCGACGTCTCGGGTGAGGGCGTACAGCAGGCGCTGCTCAAGATCATCGAGGGAACCGTCGCTTCGGTACCGCCGCAGGGCGGACGGAAGCATCCGCAGCAGGAGTATATCCAGCTTAACACCAAGGACATTCTCTTCATCTGCGGCGGCGCGTTCGACGGTCTCGAGAAAATCATCGAAGCGCGCACGGGACGGCGGCAGATCGGTTTCAACGGCGCCGCGGCGCGCGACAAGAAGCTGGCGCAGACGAAGATGTTCTCCGAGGTCGAGCCCGACGATCTGCTGCGCTACGGCCTGATCCCCGAGCTCGTGGGTCGCCTTCCGGTGACCGTTGCGCTCGAAGGTCTCGACGAAGAAGCGCTGGTCCGGATCCTCAAGGAACCCAAGAACGCGCTCACCAAGCAGTACGCCAAGCTGTTCGGGCTCGAGGATGTGAAGATCACCTTCGACGAAGCAGCGCTCAGCGCGATCGCCAACAAGGCGCTCAAGCGCGGGACCGGCGCGCGCGGACTTCGCGCGATCCTCGAGGAAGTGCTCATGGAAGTGATGTTCGACCTTCCGAGCCGCGAGGATGTGGTCGAGGTCAAGGTGACGGAATCCTGCATCACTAACGGCACCCAGCCGCTGTTGGAGATCTCGCCGGTTAGAAGGAAGAAGGAAGCCTAGTCCGTTTAACTGCAAAAGAAGACTACCGGCCGGAGGCTCTCCGCCGCACGGCCCGAGGCCGCGGGCTAGCCCTTAGCCCCAAGAAAGCGCGGAGCCGCCAGCCGTTCCGCCGACGGCCTCCAGCCGGTAGTCTTCAGTGGCAGTTACCATACTTTCCTTCTCACCCGACTCTGACTTGGCGCAGCTCTTCCAGCGCGACAACGAATCCATTCCGACGTCCGACCGCGTTCCGGTTCTCCCGCTCCGCGACGTCGTCATTTTTCCTTACGTAGTCATTCCGCTCCTCGTCGGGCGACCCGCTTCGCTCGCGGCGATCGAGGCGGCGCTTTCCGAGGACAAGATCATTCTGCTCGTCGCCCAACGGGACGGCGAGAAGCAGGAGCCCGCCGCCGCGGATCTGCATCGCACGGGGGTCATCGGCCGGGTGATCCAGGTCTCGCGGCTGCCCACCGGCACGACGCGAGTCCTCGTCGAGGGCATCGCTCGCGCCCGGGTGACGAGGTACATCCCGTCGGGCACAGTGCTGCGCGCGGCGGTGTCTCCCTTCCCGTTCGACGCTCCAGTCACGGAGGAAGCACCGGAGCTCGAAGCGCTGAGCAGGCGGGTGATGAACTCCTTCGAGGAGTACGTCAGCCTGCACCGCCGGATTCCGACGGAAATCGTCTCCATCATCCAGAGCACCAACTCTGTCGAGCGCCAGGCGTTCGGCGTCGCAGCGCACGTCGCGGTGCGCTTCGAGCTGCGTCAGTCGCTGCTCGAAGCCGAAACTCTGCGCAGTCTGCTGGAGATGCTCGGCGAGCTCCTCGCGGGTGAGATCGAGCTGCTCCGTCTCGAGCGGAAGATCGACGACGACGTGCGCGGTGCGATGTTCCAGAACCAGCGCGAGTTCTACCTGCAGGAGCAGCTGCGGGTTATCCACCGCGAGCTGGGCGAAGATGACGGCGACGACTTTGCCGAGCTCGAGGCGCAGATCCGGAAGAAAGCGCTGCCGGCGGTGGTGGAAGAGAGGACGCTGCGCGAGCTGCGAAAGCTGCGTAGGATGCCGCCGATGTCGCCCGAGTTCACCGTCGCGCGGAATTTCGTCGACTGGATCGTTTCGATCCCGTGGAGCGAGCGCAGCGACGAGGTGCTGGACGTCGCGCGCGCTCGCGCGATTCTGGACGCCGATCACTACGGCCTCGACGAAGTGAAGGATCGGATTCTCGACTTCATCGCGGTGCTTTCACTGGTCGGGCGTCTCGACGGCCAGATCCTCTGTCTGGTCGGCCCGCCGGGGGTGGGCAAGACATCGCTCGGACGCTCGATCGCCCGCGCGCTGGGCAGGAAGTTCGTGCGCATGGCGCTGGGCGGCGTGCGCGACGAGGCGGAAATCCGCGGACATCGCCGCACCTACATCGGCTCGATGCCGGGCCGCATCATTCAGGCGATGCGGCGCGCGGAAGTGATCAATCCGGTGATCCTGCTCGACGAGGTCGACAAGCTCGGACAGGATTTCCGCGGCGATCCGGCGGCGGCGCTGCTAGAAGTGCTCGACCCCGAGCAGAACACGTCGTTCAACGACAACTATCTCGAGGTCGATTACGATCTGTCGCAGGTGCTGTTCATCACCACCGCCAACACTCTGGCGGGAATTCCGGAAGCGCTCCGCGACCGGATGGAGATTCTGCGCATCGCCGGATATCTCGACCACGAGAAGATGGCGATCGCGCGGCAGTACCTGCTGCCACGACAGATCGAGGCCAACGGGCTGCGAAAAGAAGAAGTCGTGCTGGAACCCGACGTGATGATGGCAATCATGCGCGGCTACACGAGAGAGGCGGGGGTGCGAGAGCTGGAGCGGCGCATTGCGCGGGTGGCGCGCAAGCTCGCGCGCAAGCGCGCCGAAACGGGTTCCGGCAGTGAGACGCAGACTGTAACGTCGGCCGATCTCAAGGATCTGCTTGGGGCGCCCCCGTTCGACCCCGACGACACATCGCTCGACGACAAGGTCGGAGTGGCATCCGGACTCGCGTACACGTCGGCAGGCGGCGAAGTCCTCGAGATCGAGGTGAGTGTCGTCAAGGGTCGCGGCAAGGTCCAGCTCACAGGCACGCTCGGCGACGTGATGAAGGAATCGGCGAGCGCGGCGCTTTCCTACGCCCGTGCCCGCGCGCGCGCCCTCGGAATCGAATCAGAGTTCTACCGAACGAAGGACATTCACATCCACATGCCGGCGGGGGCGACGCCAAAGGACGGGCCGTCGGCGGGCATCGCGATCGCAACCGCCGTGATCAGCGCGCTGACGGGGGTGCCGGTGCGCGGCGATGTCGCAATGACGGGCGAAATCACCCTGCGCGGACGAGTGCTTCCGATCGGTGGGCTCAAGGAGAAATCGGTCGCTGCCCACCGCAATAAGGTGACGGATGTCATCGTCCCACACGCCAACGCCCGCGACATCGATGAGCTCCCCGAAGAAGTGCGGGCATCGGTGCGATTCCATCCGGTGAAGACGATGGACCAGGTGCTGGCAATCGCGCTGCGGCCGCAGCCGGCCGCGACGGCGGGCTCGGGCGAAGCTCTCTACGATTCCGTAACGCACTAGCATGGCGAAGGTGCCGGAGACCGGAAGCGACAAGCTGGTCATCCGGAACGTCGAATTCATCGGCGGGATGGCCGAGCGTCATGGGTGGCGTCCAGAATCGGCGCTACCAGAGATTGCGTTCGCGGGAAGGTCTAACGTCGGCAAGTCTTCTCTGCTCAACACCCTCGTGCGGCGCAAATCGTTCGCGCGAGTGAGCCGGACGCCGGGCCGCACTCGTGAGATCAACTTCTTCCGCATCAACAACGAGTTCGTGCTGGTGGATTTGCCAGGCTACGGGTATGCCCGGATCTCGAAGGAGAAGAAGGCCGAGTGGCGGCCGATGATCGAGGGGTATCTGAGGCGAACCACGCAGCTGCGGGGTATAGTCTTGTTGCTGGACATCCGGCGCGAGCCGAGCGATGATGATCGGGCGATGCTGGATTTTCTGGCGGAGACGGAGGTTCCGACGATCGTGGCGTTGACGAAGCTGGACAAGCTGAGCAAAACCGCGGGGCGCGCACGCTCGGCGGAGATCGCGAGCGATCTCGCGCTCGGCGCGGAACAGATCATCCCTTTCAGCTCGCAGACGGGCGAGGGGCGGGTAGAGCTTTTGGAGGCGATCCTGGACCTGGTCAGCCTCCCGGCAGCCGGAAACCAGGAGTCATGAGGTTGAACCGCGCGGTGCCACTCGCCGTCGCGATCGCGGCGCTTGCGGCGGCGTGCGCCGGAGTGACCCCAGCCGCATCGGGGCAAGGCAACCTCGCGCCGATCAGCGACGATACCACCGGTCGGGCTAGTGTCCCCGTCGGCTACGGCACGCTTCGGCAGGACGACATCGCTATCCGGCTGGAGATGCCCGGACTTATCGTGCGAGCGATTCCGCTCGACGAGAATCTAATCCGTCTGCTGACACCCGACTCGTACCGAGCGCTGCGCGAGCTGCAGGAGAGCAACAAGCAGGCGATCGCCGCCGTCACCCGGCGCACCGGTGGGAGGCCGCCCGATCTTTGGTACGTGTCGTTCTATGGCGTTCAGCCGGATGTGCATTTCACTCCAATGGATCTGGTGATCACCAGCAGCGGCCGGGATTTCCGGGCGCTGGAGGTGCTTCCACTCAGCTCCGGCTTCGGGGAACAGCGACTGAAGCAGCGCGAAACGCAGAGCGCGATCTACCTCTTCGACGAGGAGATCGATCTGGATCAACCGTTGACGGTAAGCTTTCAGAACGTTCGCGACGACAGCTGGGAGCAGGTCCTCACCCGCGTCGAGCGTGAGCGAGCACTGGTGCGCGCGAGGGCATCGCACCCGAGCCAGTAGCTGGTTTTTCCAGACGGCGCAGGCGAACTTACGCGACATGCCGATCCTCCCGTTGCGGAAGCTGCCTGCCCTCCCGATCGCCACGATCGCGGAACCGTTTCTGGAAGAGCTCGATTCCGAGCTGACGTCCGGCGCGGATCGCGCGCTGCTCTGTCGGCGCATTCTGTGCGAGATTTCCTACCCAGAGTTTGCCAACAACTGGGAGACGGCAGTCGAGGACAAGAAGCTTCCGCTGGCGACGCGGCTGGCGCTCTCCGCGCTCGACCCGCGCAACGTGACACTAGAACCCGAGTATTACGCGGAGTGCGACGACGCGCGATTCCAGAAGGTGAAGCCGCTCCTCTGGCTTTGGTACTCGTTCGACCGGACAGTAATGGGCGGTCAGAACGTCGAGCTGGGAGTGAGGTTCAGGCGGCTGCTTGCGCCGCACATCTTCAAGCGCTGCGGTGACAACTTCAAGGCGTTCCAGCACGTCGAATTCTCCTTCGGTTACAACATGGAAGTCGGCGACAACGTGGTGGTGCACCGGTATGTGCTGCTCGACGACCGCGGCGGAATATCACTTGGCAACAATGTGTCGATCAGCGACTTCGCCAACATCTACAGCCACACCCACAGCATCGTGGATCAACGCGATGTCACCGATGCGCTGACGCGGCTCGAGGATGGAGTGCGGATCACCTACCATGCGACCGTGCTCGCCGGAGTGCACGTGTGCGAGCAGGCAATGGTCGGGGCGATGGCGGTGGCGACGAAGGATGTTCGGCCGTACCACGTTTACGTGGGGATTCCGGCCAAGAGCGTAAGGGTCAAGCCGAACGCGCCGACGGGCCAGGAGAATCTGACCAGCATTAAGAGAAGGGAGAGTTCGGGTTCGTAGGTAGGGCCGCCTCTCCTGAACTGCAACAGAACGGGCGGGAGGCGTCAGGGATCAGGCGCCTGGCTTCAGGTTACGACCGTGGGACGTCTTGTCGGTGCGAAACGCAGTTGCCTTCAGAGTGAATGGCGCTGCAATACGTCCCACGGTAGTAACCCGCCGCCAGGTACCTGCACACTGACGTCTCCCGCCCGTTCCGTTGCAGTTTCAACGCTCGTCACCTGATTCGCAGCACATCCTCCACCCCGCCCGCGTTCCCCCCACGCAAAAGGTGGTGGGCATCCCGGAGGGCGCTGATTTCGCGGGGCCAGGTGAAGCGCGAGCAGGCTTCATCGATCGACAGCCACTCGTAGCGCTGGTGCTCCTCGCCGATTACGACTGCGACATCGTCCGGGACAAATGCGGCGAAGGTGATGCACATCTGGATGGTCTGGCTTTCGTGGAGATAAAAGCTGCTCACGGTCACGTTGTACAGCGCCTCGGGCTCGAGACCGGTTTCTTCGCGCAGCTCGCGGACCGCGGCGTGCTCGGGCCTTTCGTGGGGATCGATCTTGCCATACACGGTCTCCCACGACCCGGGCCGCTTACCGTCGGGAGACCGTTCAAGGAGCAGAACTCGCCAGTCTCCGCCATTGTGCCTGATGGCGAAGATCTCGATGACGCCTGGACTGATCTTTGTCATTGATAATTGGACGGGTCGTTCGTAGACCGTTGCCTTCGGCGAATAATAAGCGTGGCCGGCGCTCGAGTCTCGCGAAGTCTCCGGCTCGATCACTCGCATGAGCTCCTGAGCGCTGGTGTTGCCAGCCAGCAGATGCGCGCAACCGCATCCCCAGAGCGATCGCGTTCCCGAGGCGCGCGCCGCGGCGAGCAGTTTCTCGGGAGGATCGCCGGTCGCGATCGACCGTTCGATCTCTGGCGTCGCGACCAAAACCTCAGTGACCGCCACGCGCCCCGCGTAGCCGGTCATCGAGCAGTCCTTGCAGCCCATCGAGATGTAGATGAGCGAATCCTCCGGTACCGATCCGACGAGCCGACGCGGTACGCCCGCGTTCGCGACCAGCCTGCACGCGGGGCACAGCCGGCGGATCAGACGCTGCGCGACGGTTCCCTTGAGCGCGCTCGCCAGCTTGACTCTGTCGACGCCGAGGTCGGTGAGGCGGACGATCGAGCTGCACGCGTCGTTGGTATGCAGCGTGGCGAACACCAGATGGCCGGTAAGCGACGCCTGGATCGCGATCGCGGCGGTCTCGCGATCCCGAATCTCGCCGATCAGAACTACGTCGGGATCCTGGCGCAGCACCGATCTGAGCGCGGACGCAAAAGTCAGCCCCGCCTTTTCGTGGATCTGAACCTGGACGATTCCCGGAATTCGATATTCGACCGGATCCTCGACGGTAATGATGTTGACGCCGCGATTCTGGAGCAGCCGTAGCGCCGCGTACAGCGTGGTAGTCTTGCCCGAGCCCGTCGGTCCGGTGACGAGAATGAGTCCCTCTCGGACGTCGAGCAGCTTCTGCATGCGTGGCCCATCGACGGGATCGATGCCGAGGGATTCGACGGAACGGAGCGCGGCGCGCGAGTCGAGGATGCGGATGACGACCTTTTCACCGTGTGACGCCGGCAGGGTCGAGACCCGCAGATCGACCCGAGCGCCATCGATGGCGACACGCGCCCGTCCGCCCTGGGGGCGAAGCCGGTCGGCGATGTCCATCTGCGACATGATCTTGATCCGCGATACCAACGGAATCCCCACTGCCTTGGGCAGCACCATGACCTCTTTGAGAATGCCGTCGATCCGGTAGCGCACCGCGATCCCCGTCTCGCCCGACTCGAGGTGGATGTCGCTCGCTCCCTGCGAGATGCCTTCGGCGACGATGTGATCGACGAGCTTGATGACCGGCCGCTCGGCCTCCTTCTCGTCGATGATGGGTTCGGTGTCCTCGAACTTTTCGATAACCGGCTGCGCGGATGGCGTCGCCGCAAGATCGAGCAGCTTGCTCACGCGTTCCACGGGTGCATAGACCTCGTCGATGCGCTCCTGAATCCGACCGGGAGCGGCGAGGGACATCCGCACTCGTCGGCGCGTCACGAAGGCGAGTAGCTGCTCGCAATCGAGGTCGTATGGGTTGGCCGTAGCGATATCCAGAACGGAATCAGAGATCGCGAGGGGCAGCACTCCGAATCGGCGCGCCAGCTCTTCGCTCACGCATTGCAGCGCGGCGGCGCTCGCCACCAGCTCCGTCGCGATTCTGAACCGGGTGTGTTTCGAAAGCGCGGCCAGCACTGCCGAGTCGGTTAGTGCGCCGCTATCGACGGCGGTGCGCCAGTAACTGCTGCCGACGGCTGATTCGATTTCGTCAAGAGCGGACTTTTCCAGCAGCTCTCTCAGGATTGGAAGCAGCCACGCGTCAGCCGGTTCGGCTCTGGCGCTCGTCGTCATCCCTCAACGTAGAACGGGCGCGCCAGACTCCGTGGCCAATTCTATCCGGGCGGCATCAGAGGCACCCTTCGCGATGACTCCCGATCATCCGACTGCGCGCAGCCGGATAAGTCTCTAGAAGCCGAAGCGAGCGCGCAAAAGAAACGAGTAGAAGTGGTACTCGCTACCGCCCGTCTGGCCAGGACCCGCTACATTGGCGTAGCTGCCTGAAGCACTGAACTCGTGGGCGGGATCGAACCGATAGCCCAGGGTGAGCGCCGCGCGCTCGGCGAGGCGCGACGCCGGGCTCGCTCCGAAGAGCTCGACGGTCTGTCTGCCGAGCCCGACATCACCTTCAGCGTTCCAGCCGAGCGTGCCGCCGACGCGGCCGCGACCACTCGCTTCCGCGAGAGTGTATCTGCGCGGCGAGAAGTATCCATCGGACGACGTGGTGTCGTACCCGAACTGACGCGCGCCGACCGCGAAGCTCCAGCGACGATTGTAAGTCCAGCGGAGCGAGCTCGAAAAAGCATCGCGGGAGTTCGCCCGACTGCCACCCGTCAGCTGGGCGTGACTCGCGGCACCCGACAAACTGAAGCGGCCGGGGAGCGCCACCGACGCATCGCCGGCGTACTCGGAGCTGACGACGCCGTTGGCGATGAGGAGTGCAGTTTCATCGAATGGTGCCCGAGACGCACTCAAACCGACGTTGAGCGAGCGCGCCAGATTGCCGCGCACGGCGAGAGCGCCGTTGACGATGTTTTCCTTCCGGTCAGTGGAAGGAACGAGGCTCGATGAATGGTGGGTGAGGCCCGCGTCCGCTCTGATCACCCACGAGCTCGATGCTGGCTGCCACTTCGCAAAGAAGTTCCCGGCATCGGCGCGCGAATCCACTCCTAGCGCGCTGGGGAAGTTCGCCCAGCGCTCCGAGTATGTCGCGCCAATCGAACCACTCCACGGCGCGCGAACGACATAATCCAGCGAAAGGTTCGTCACGCGATTCTTGTCGGAGTCGTTGCTACCGATCGCGCTGACTACCACGGCCGGACGAAGGTCGGCCTCGACGAACCGCAGGAGACTGCGCGCGTCGCCGTACCCGGGGTTCGCGCGAAGTGCGTGCTGCAGCGCCGACTCAGCGTCGGTCTGACGGCCCTGCCAGCTCAGTACCTGCGCCAGTCCGGTGAGCGCCTCGGGATCGTTGGGATCCGTGACGAGGACGCGTCGCCATGTCTCTTCGCTGCGCTGGAGATCTCCACGCCAGCTGATCACCCGCGCCAGGCCTTTGGTCGCGTTTGCATTGCCAGTGCGCGAGAGCTCGGCGTAACGCGACTCCGCTTCGGCGAGCTGGCCATTCCACGCCAGCGCGCGCGCGTAATCGATCGCCGCTTCGCGATCGGTCGGATGCGCCGTCGTCCATTTCCTGTAGGCGGCGAGCGACTCGTCGAACCGGTTCGCCCAGGCCAGCGTTTGGGCCCGACCGAGAACCGCTTCGCGATTGTTGGGCTCTGCGACCAACACCGAGTCGTAGATCGCGATTGCACCCGTATAATTCCCTGTCCACGCGACGACGCGCGCGAGGGCAGTTCTTCCCCCGCTGTAGCTCGGCTCGACCGCGACGTAGCGCCGGAACAGCGCGATCGCTTCATCGAGACGATTGTCCCAGGAGCGAAGCGTCGCGAGTCTGAACATCGCGATATGGGATGACGAATCGCGGGCAAGAATGCCCTCGTACATCTCGGTCGCCAGTGGATAAGCTCCGGCCTGCCAGGCGCTGTCGGCCTGTGCCAGCGTCGCCGTGCGCGCAACGGTTGTCGCCGGGTTTGGCGATCTCGCCGGGCTCACCGCGCCGACGCCAGAGTTTGCGCCCGTCGCACACGCGCCGACCACCGCGCTCGACACGAGCGCCAGGGTCATTCGCGAAAAACCGATTCTCACCATAAAAGCCGCGTCCTGATGTCTGAAAGTCGTCGGGAAATCGCCCGCGTCGCAGGGTTTTTCCCCCTCAGAAAAGACGACGCCGAGCCCATTCCATAACCGGAAGCTCGTCCGTCCGCGCTGGTGGACTGAGCGCGTCTGTTCGCCGACCGGTGCGCGTCGTTCGCCGCGCGATCGATTCAGCTCGCTACCTGAAATGTCCAATTTTCTTTGGGATTTTTCTGTAGAGCCACGGGTAATCGCGGTAACGCCGGGAGGAACACCGATGTCAACGTCGCTCAGTTCGCTCAAGCAGCTGTGGAAGAGACCACTGGTCCAGTTCGGCGCAATGATGATTGGAGTGGTCGCGACGCTCTCGGTCGCGGCCTGCAACGACGACGGACCGGGAGGTCCATCGGCTGCCGACATCGCGGCGGGCAAGGACATCTTCAGATTCGAGACATTCGGAGACGAGAAGTTCTGGACCGATACGCTCCACATGAACACGGTGGTGCAGTCGGCGGTCGATCCGACGACAGCGCTGTCGGTGGGGCTCAAGGTGGACGCAGACACTCTGCCGCCAGAGGTGTTACGGGCAATTCAGGCGGGGCAGGTCGACATGCACAGTCCCGCAACCACGGTCACGCTTCTGAAGCTCGGAGCGGTGGTTGGTGTGAAGGCGACTGTCGATGCGAACAACAACATCACTCGATTTGGAGTCACCTGCGCGCTCTGTCATTCAACCGTTGACGATCGCATCGCAGCGGGCATCGGGTCGCGCCTCGATGGCTGGCCCAACAGACAGCTCAATCCCGGGGCGATCATCGCGCTTTCGCCAGCACTCAGCGCCGCGCAGAAGGCGGTCTACAACTCCTGGGGGCCCGGGAAGTACGATGCACGCTTCAACTTCGATGGAAAGAACGACCCGACCGTCATTCCGCCTGCGTACGGCCTGGCTGGAATTCACGGCGAGACTTTCACCTCGGATGGCGCGGAGGTGAAGTATTGGAACAGGTACGTGGCGGTAACTCAGATGCACGGGCAGGGCAACTTCTCAGAACCGCGGCTCGGGATCGATGTCAAACAGTCGCCCGATCTGGTGGCTCCGCTGCTCGATCGACTCCAGGCGTACGAGCTGAGTCTGCAGGCTCCGAAACCGCCGGCGGGCTCGTTCGACGTTGCGGCGGCGGCGCGCGGCGATGCCCTTTTCGATGGCGCAGCAAAGTGCAGCACGTGCCACGTTGGCGAGCTGCACACCGACGCCAACATTCGCCTGCACTCGCCCAGCGAATTCTTCACAGATCCGACCTACGCGCTTCGCTCGGCGACCAAACAATGGCGAACCACTCCGCTGGCCGGTGTCTGGCAGCATCCACCCTATTTCCATGACGGGAGCTCGCCGACGCTGGCGGATCTGGTGGAGCGGTACGACACCCAGTTTCACCTGAGCCTTACCAGCCAACAGAAGGCGGACCTCGTCCAGTACCTGTTGTCGCTCTAGCTAGAGAACGCTCCAGAAATCGCGGCCGATGTCGACGGAGAACGTCCAGCGTCCATCGCGGAGTCCGCGGGCAACATCGAGCCTGAGCACGTCGAAGACGGTCAGCGCGCCGAGGCCCAGGGCTGGGTACCAGCCCTGACGCGCTGACTTGAAGGACGCCGATCGATCGATCCAGACGGCGGTGGCGAAAGGCGCAAGCGTGATGGTGCCCGGCGCGCGACCAAACCGCCCGAGCGGGATCGGGACGAAGGGCGCCAGAAATCGATATTCGAGCCGCTGACTCAGGCCACCGCGGCCGACGAATTCGTGGAACTCGTAGCCAGGCCCGGTGGTCGGTCCGCCGAAGTAAACGAGATGTTGAGCCGGAACCGTGTCGGCGCCGAAGATCGCCGCGGCAACCGTGTGCAGCAGAAGCCGGCTGCTCCCAAAGGGCTTTTGCAGGTCGAGCGACAGCGTCGGCCTGACAAGTCGTCCGCGCGGCGCGGGCGGAGAGTTCTCGCGATGAATTCCCGTCACGCCGAGATGCGCGCCGAGCTCGAACCCATCGAAGGTCAGGCTGGTCGGACGATCCAGCGCGAAGCCAAGACTCGTTTCGCGGAGCGCCGTAGCGGGGATCGTCGGCTGAAAAGCACCGTTTGCCGGCCGCGCGTGCACGGCAAGCGGCTCGTGGCGCTCGTATGCGAGGCGGAAAGACGGCCGCCAGCCGAAGCGCGCCAGCGAACCGTTGAGCGAGAGTGCGCGAACGTCGTATGTATCGGTGTAGTCGCTGCCAAATTCCTGGGCGGCGATGGTGTTTCGCACCATCGACGTTTCCTGCTCGTCGCTCACATCGCGGTAATCACGCTCGGCAGCCACGATCAGCGAGGAGCCGGTACCGGTGCGGTACTCGATGGCGCCGCGGCCCTTTGGCTCCTTGTCACTGAAGCCGTAGCGTCCCGACGCAGCGACGGCGAATCCCCCGCCGACGCGCTGCAAGATGCCGGTGCCGAGGGCGAGGCCTTCGACACGATTGAAGCGCGACAGGTCGGAGATGTGGCGGGCCGAAATCGACAGGGTTCGCGCGCGAGCGAGCGCCTGGTCACGCACGAGCGCTCTGGCCTCCTCCTGCACCTTGCGAACGTCTTCGTCGGTGACGGCGCGAACATCGGGGGGCAGCGAATCCAGAATCTGTCCCGAGAACGGCGACGGCTTCTGGGCGCGCTCCGACGCCGGGGCCATGACGATCTCAGGTCCGGTGAAATAGCTGGCCGGAATGCCCTTGTTGACCTGATAGCAGCAGATCTCCCAGCGACCGCGGATGATTCCGCGCGCGGGGTAATCGAGCCACGACCCGGTGCGCCTGATCTCGATCTCCTGGCGCCGCGGCAGCCAGAAGCGGCCCTCGATGAGCGCGTTCTCGAGCACGACCGAAACATCCTCGAGATCCTTGTCGATCAGTGCCGCGCGGGTAAAGCTGAACGCCATCCGCACGACTTCGCCGGTCTCGCGATCGATGTAGACGGCGCCGACTGCGCGCGGCTGCTGGTCGTCCTTCGGACGCACCCGCACCTCGTAGACATCGAGCACGCGGGGACCGAGCCTGATCTGTAGCGAATCGCGGATTGCAAAGTCGTACGCCTCGAGACCCGCGGGCGACAGCGGATGCGGAACGTCGCGCACCTCGTCGCCTTCCCCAATACGAATGATGTTCCGGAAATTGTTCTGGACGATGCCGAGGTGGTCGCGGTGGTAATTGATGTCAGTCGGGAGCAGCAGAGTGTCGCGACGGCCGATGATGCGCTGCTTGCTCAGATCGGGCGCGCGCCAGTAAACTTCCAGACCCAGCTCGTCGGCCTTCACGATCTTGGGCGGTTCGGGGAAACCTTCTCCGAACTGCGCGAGGAAGGTGACGTAACCATGGGCGGTCGCCATGTAGTCGACGAGGGCGGTGTCGGCGAGCTGACTGGCTCTGCGCTCGGTGGCGCGCTCAACGAGCGCGCGGGTGCGCTCATCGTTCCAGGGCTGCTGC
>DATFGW010000038.1:0-4398 GCA_035249045.1 Gemmatimonadaceae bacterium
TTATGAGACTCACACAATGCAAGGGAGTTCCTGTTCTCGCGCTGCTTGTCGTGCTGGGCGGCTGCGCCGACGCCGTGAGCCGCACCGTCGCACCTCCAGCCACGAAAGACATTACCGCGGCGCCGGAAGCGCAGCCAGTGACTGAGGAGCGCGCGTCGCTCACCGAGATCGCGCGGCTCATCGCGCAGTCGATGGACAACGAGCCGGCCCGCCAGCATCTCAAGCGCGACATGCGCGCCGCGCCCTTCCGGGAGCACAAGCTCGAGCTCAGCTCGTATCTCACGTCGAAGGACGGACGTGCGCTGCTCGACCGCATGTCCGCGCTTGGCGGCGGGGAGCAGCGGGTGCTCGGAACACTGTCGAAGATTCGCCCGCTCGAGTTCTACGTGCCTGTAGCGAGCCAGCGCGAGACATGGACCGGCAAGGCAGACGTCCTGGTGGTCTCACAGCTGGACGAATCAGAGCCAATCGTCTCGTTTGACGAGCGCGGACAGGCGGTGTCTCTCGACAAGAAGACTCCGCCGTCCCAGCCGGTTCTGTCGATCGTGCCGGTCGAGACGAATTTCCGGGCTCCAATGCCTGCCGCAACGTCCCGCAACGCTCGAGATCTGAATGGCGAAGCGATCGGCACGCTCGAGCCGCTCAGGGTGAAGACGTCAAACATGGTCGCCTGCGACGAGACGTGCACCGGTGGCGGCTCGGCAGGTGGCACCACCGCGATCTCGCCGGGGCTGTATCTCGAGTTCTCACGCATTCTGGACATGAAGGAGCCGTGGTTCCGCGGCGATCCGGAGATCGAGGTGCACATTCAGGGTCCGACCAGCACCGCGGCGCCGAGCTACGGTGACGATCGCTCGTGCTCGGGTGAACACGCCGGCGACTATCGAAAGGTTTTCGATCAAAACGATGCTTTTTGGGAAGGCCGGGTGATGCTGTACTCGGAAGCAGAGGTGGTGGCATTCACCAACCAGTTCAAAGACGGTTTCCACGTCCTGTTTTGGGAAGACGACAACGACACCTGTACGTTGAAGCTGGACACAAACACGCTCGTAGGCGTGTTGCAGTCCACGGCCAGCGCAACGGGAACTGTCGCGCTCAAGGTGCTTCCGACCGCAAACTGGGGACTCGTCGCCGCGGCATTCATTGGAACCTTCTTCTCGAGCGCGGGACCGTGGCTGTTGACGAACGACGACTTCCTGGGCGTCGCGGTCGAGCAGACCGCCGCTGGCTATAGCTATCCCGGCAATACGCACGTACTGATGGACGGCAGAACTCTCAACGGCCGTGCGACCATCATCTACCACCACTAACCGGAGTGTCTTATGTCGCGGACGGTTCTCTGGATGTTCGCCGCGTGCGCCCTTGCCGCGAGCCCGACGGGTATGAGCGCACAGAGTACTTACGATAACAACGCATTGCGACTCGACTCCAAGTTCGGCGATGTGAGAATCGTTCGCGGAGTGGAAGGGCCGGTGGTCGGCAGGATAGGTGTTTTCCGTGGCAGCGACGTTGCGAAGATCGTGGAGACCTCGCCCCGGGCAGTCACTGAAGCGCACGAATTCCAACGGAACTACCGGCCCGGAACGATTTTCTTCGGGCTCGGGTTAGTCAGCCTGGGTGTGACGACAGGAATCTCCCAGATCCACGACGTGAATCGTGGCATCACGACCGGGTTAATGCTGGCGACGTTTGGCCTCCTCACTTACGGTGGCGGCCGGCTCGAGCGCGCGTACAATGCGCTCTCCCGTTCGATATGGTGGTACAATCGGGATCTGAGCCAGTAACTGAACCGTTGTAATCCTCGGCTCGCTCAAATCGTCTCTAGGGGGATGGTTTGAGCGATCCCCGAGGTTCATATGAAGTCGAGATTTTTCAGCGCGCTCTCATTCTGCGCTCTTCTAATTGCCGCTCCGGTCGCGGCGCAGCAGTCCGGCCATATCGTCGCCCAGGGCGCATCGACGGCCAAAGCCGGGCCCGCCACCAGCGCCGGTCCGGCGCCCGCAAGCGTTGATTCGTCGCGCCGCTATGACTCGCAGGCACTGAGGTTCGAGTCGCGGTGGGGCAGTGCCGACATTAAACGAGGCACGGACGGCGTCGCGGTCGGCACCGTTGGCTGGTTTCGCGGCATCGACGTCGAGAACCTCGTTGCCGCGTCGCCGCGCGCGGTGGCTGAGGCGCGGAGCTTCAAGACCGACAACTTCCGCGGATCGCTCGCGACCGCTGCCGGCGCGGTGACACTCATCACCGGCATTGTCGTCACCAGCAACAGCTCCAACAACGCCGCCAGCCCCGTCCTCATCATCCTCGGAGTTGGCGGCGTCGCCTGGGGTGCCCAACACCTGCAGCTCGGCTACTCAGCCCTCTCGCGCGCGTTCTGGTGGTACAACCGGGAGCTTACCCGTTAGCATCTCGGGGTACAGGCTCGGCCGATTTCACTCGCAATTACAAAACAGAAGCAGGCAGCTGTAAGCTTCAAAGCAGCTAATTGCCAGCTACGCAACCGAGTCTCTACACCGAGACGCCACGCCGAGATTTCACCCACCGACGGTAGAAAACCCAGCCGCCAACGCCAAGCAGTCCCAGGGGGATCAAAATTCCGAGCGACGCAATCAGCGCGGCAAGCAAACCGACGAAATTATCCCAGGCCCGGCGAACCGCCGCGCCGATTGGATTTTCGCCCGGCTCGTTCCCCAGGATCGGGGCAGGCTCGTGAGCGGTGATGCTTAGGGTACTCATTGCCGCTCTCGAGCTCAGATAGCGCAGGCGCCCCTCGTAACGCTCGATTTCCTCGCGCACCCGCGCCAGCTCGCGCTCGACGCGCAGCACCTCGTCGAGCTTGCCGGTACGATTGGCGAGCAGATTGATCAACCGCTCCTCGAGTCTCTTCGCGTTGGTGACGCGGGCGCTGATATCCACGTACTCCTCGCCCACATCCTGCGCGCTCGAATTCACGGTCTCGACCTTCCCAATAGCCGACAACGAGCTGACGGCTTCATCGTATTTCGCCGACGGGATTTTGATCTCGAGCGTCGCCTGACGAATCTGATCTTTCCCACCGCTCACCGCGGAGTTCGCCACGTACCCGCCGACCTGCATCGCCAGCTGTCGGATCCTGAGCACCGCGGCGTCAACCTTCTGGACCTCGATGAACGCCTGACCGGTGCGGATGACCATCAGCGTGGCGCCCGTGGCGGCGTCGTTGATCTGAAACTGGTCTCTCGACGGGGAGGCGGACAGCCCGACCGCATCCTCGGCGAGGGATTCATTCGCGACTCCGGTGGCGATTCCCATCGGAGCTGAGCGTCGCGACGGTGGGGGGCCGGCTGTCTGCGATGCGATTGACGTAACTGTGGGTGCGGTTGCGGCCATCGTCTTGAATGCGGCGACGGAGCCGGCGGATGTGCTGTCGGCCGCTACGTTTTCGCCGCGGCGACACCCGGCGACCAATACGGCGGGGACCAGAATGAAGTGGATTGCTCTCATGTCGGGCTCGGTTGGAGTCTCCTGGGAGACGTCGACCGAGCCTGATCATGCACATCTGCTGGTTCACGGGCGCCAGACCACCTGGTGCCGGCCCCTTATTTCTGTGCCCTAATCCCTCAGCAGCACTTCGATCCGGCGCGATTGTATCGGTCGTTGAGGCGGGTGTGCCGGAACTCGGTCTCGCTCATGACCCGGTCGCCCGGATGTGCCGACCGCATGTGGGCGAGATAGCGCTCGTAGTCGGGGAATCCCAGCACTGCCCTGATCGCCGAGCCGGCGCGCGCGAATGCGCTGAAGATGTAGGTGATCATCGTGAAGATGTACGAGTCGACAGGTATCGCTCGAAGAGCTCGAAGATGCGGCGATACTCGTCAGCCCACGACGATGGCCGCTCGAACGCGTGATTCTCGACCGGATATACAGCCAGCTCCCAACGCGTCTTGCCCAGCTCGATCAGTCTTTGGGTGAGTCTTACGATATCCTGGAAGTGGACATTGGTGTCGGCCATCCCGTGCGCCATCAGCAACGGATCCTGCAAGCCTTCCGCAAAGTAGATAGGAGACGACTGCCGGTAGGCCAAAGTATCGTTCTGGGGCAGGTTGAGAATCTCCGAGGTGTAGCCCTGGTTGTAGTGCGCCCAGTCGGTCACGCTGCGGAGCGCCGCGCCGGCGCCGAAGTGGGGCGATTCCGTGAACAGCGCCATCAGTGTTATGAACCCGCCATAGCTACCGCCGTAGATCCCGATGTGCTTGGGATCGACGCCAATCGTCTGGACCAGATACTTCGACGCATCGACCTGGTCCTGCAGATCGCGCCCGCCCATGTGACGGTAAATCGCCGTCCGCCAGTCGCGACCGTAGCCGTCAGAGCCGCGGTAGTCGAGGTCCAGAACGGTGTAGCCCTTCGACGCGAGAA
>DATFGW010000039.1:0-16071 GCA_035249045.1 Gemmatimonadaceae bacterium
ACGAAACCGGTGGCAAATACCGGAATGTCACTCGCTGAGAGCACGCCAAGGTTCCCGGCGAGACTGAGCAAAGTCGCGGCGAACATGACCGGGATCGCGAGCAGAAAGGAGAACTCCGCGGCGGCCGGCCGCGCTACACCCAGGAGCAGCGCACCCATGATCGTCGCTCCCGAGCGGGACACTCCGGGGACCAGCGCGAACACCTGCGCTATGCCGATGCCGAGTGCGGTCCCGAACCCGATCTGAAGCACCGTCTGCATCCTGGGCGCGGGACGCCAGTGCTCGATCGCCAGAATGGCAACGCCGCCCACGATCAGCGCCCCAATCACCACCCGTGGTGTGAAAAGGTGATTGGTGATCCAGTGATGCGTGGCAAGGCCAATGATCGCCGCCGGCAAAAACGCAATGAACAGGGCGACGATGAACCGGCGAGACTCGCTGACCCTCACCGCATCACCAATGGTGCGCAGCAGGAACGCGCGGTACTGCCAGACCACCGCGAGGATGGCGCCCAGCTGGATGAAGATCTCGAACACGTCGGCGCGCTGGCCAACGAAACCGATGGCGTGGCCGGCAAGGATCAGGTGCCCCGTGGATGAGACAGGAATGAACTCGGTCGCGCCTTCTACCAGACCGAGTAGCGCCGCTCGCAGGATGTCGGTTGTCATCGGAAGTACACCACGGCAAGAAACCTAATTCGGCCAGCAACACCATCGCTGCCCGGCAGGGTGAAAAATCGGCAAAGCCGTCGAGCTTGGGGAGAGCCCCTTCAGGTGGCGGAGATTGCAGCATCGCCCATTATCTCTACAAATCCGCGACTCCCATCGACTCTGATGCGCTGGCCCGTCCGAATCCGCTCCGTCGCGCCCGCCACACTCACCACCGCGGGAATGCCATACTCGCGCGCGACCACCGCGCCGTGCGTCATCAGCCCGCCGACTTCAGTCACCACGCCGGCGGCGTGAACGAAGAGCGGAGTCCAGCCTGGATCGGTAAATGGCGCCACCAGGATTTCGCCAGCCTCGAGTACCTCGCGGTGCGGATCGGTGATCACGCGGGCGATTCCTTCGGCGACGCCGGCTGAAGCGGCGGTGCCGGGAAGCGCGTTGGGCGGGATTCCTTCGCGACCCTCCGCTAAGGACGGAATCTCACCATCACTTGCAATCGCTATCGGCGGACGTCGCGGCTTGTCACGATTGAACTGCGCAACGCGCGCGACGAGCACGGTACGCATATCGATCTTCGGATCGGTGAGCACATCGGCAAGCTCGAAGATTCCGAGATGCCAGACTTGCCCTGCATCGGCGATTTGTCCGCGGCGCGCCAGCTCTTCTCCGGCAGCGATCACCTCCGGACGCACCACGCCCATCAATCGTACGATCATGAACTTCGGGTGCTCGCGCACCCCCAGCCCGGCGCGCGCCACTCGACACAACCGAGAGATCCACCAGCCTCGCACGATTCCCTTCGGCCCACGACGCGCCGCCGCGACCAGTCGTTTCTGAGCAGTTTCGCCAATCTCCACCTGGGCGCGGTACTGGCGACGGTGCGCACCGGCCTCGCCCGACAAACCGCCGGCAATCACGCGCAGCAACAACGATGGATCGTCGCGCCACCTCGGCCGCGAAATGTCGATCTCGCCGGCGGTTCGGTCGCCATATCGATGGAGAAAGTCGTCCAGCGCGGCTATGAACTCCTTGCCTCCATCCATCTGGAGCAACAATCGCCGCGCTTCCGGCCATGGCCGGTCATCGAGCGTTGTGGCGAGATCGGGATGCGCGCGAATGAGATCGGTGAGATCACCGACGGCGAGATCCATCTGCGTCGTCACGTTACCAGGCAAGCCGCGCAGAAGATTGTCGACTTCACCACGTACATCGGTCGCCCAGCCATCGCGCGCCGCACGCACCAGCAGGTGATGCGAAAGGAGTCCGGCGACCATAGATGGAAGGAACGGTGTCACGCTGCCGAACGCGGAATTCATCTCGAGCGCGCATTGCCTCACTCGATCGGCAAGGCTCTCGCGCGCGGAGATGCGCTTTGCCGCCGCCGTCGGAATCTCCTCGACCGCCACGTCGACCGCCGAGCGCGCGCGGCGGGATCGCCTGTCAGAAGAGTCACGGGCAAGCGACGGATGACCGGGCCCAGGACTCTGAACACCGCCGTTGCCAACCAGATCTCGTTGCCGCGACGTTTGTTGAACTCGGGACGGTCGGTGAGCACCTTCACCGCGCGGCCGAGATCGGCGTAAACGACGGTCAGACCATCGAGGAATGCCTTGCGCGCGCGCCGCACGCGCAGAATCGGGGTGACGTCGAGAAAGATCCGGCTCGCCGCCGGCAGCATATAGGGGCTCAGCTTCGGCGGGTCGCTCAGGGTCGGCAGACGATCTTTCCCCGCCGGGATGAACAGTCGCAGCACATCGATCGCGAGCGTCGGCATCGCGTCGAGCATCATCTGGATGTGGCCGAAGCTGAGGAAAACGCGGAGGCCGGAATCCTTTGCCGGGGATTGCGGGATCGGAAACAGCGACGTGATCGGCCGAGCCTGAACGACGAAGATCTTTCCGCCGACGATGCACCACTCGATGTCCTGGGGCACGCCGTCGTAAAGTTTCTCGACGCGCTCGCCGAGCTCCGCGAGCGCCAGCACCTGCTGATCGCTCAACGCCCGCGCTTTGCGCATCGATTCGGGGAGCGGTTCTTTGCGCGTTCCGCCGCCCGGGATGGATCTAATCGCAAACGCTTTGTCTCCCGCCCGCGCGAGCAGGATCCGCGGTTCAGGCACCCGCCTCCCGCTTCCCGCCTCCCGCTTCCCGACCTTGTATAGATCCGCCTCGATCAACCCGCTCACCAGGGCCTCACCCAGTCCGAATCCAGCGTCGATCGAAGCGATGTTCCTGTTTCCGCTAACGGGATCGGCGGTGAAGAGAATCCCCGACACGTCGGGATCGATGAGCTTCTGTACGACGACGGCGAGCGCGACGCCGCGGTGTCCAAATCCGTTGCGCGCGCGATAGAGCACAGCGCGGTCGGTGAACAGCGAAATCCAGCAGCGTCGCACCGCATCGAGGAGCGCTGCCTCACCACGCACATTGAGATAAGTGTCCTGCTGACCGGCGAAGCTCGCGCCGGGAAGGTCTTCCGCTGTCGCGCTGGATCGCACGGCAAGTGGATCATCGACGCCGAGTGAGTGCCACGATCCCCTGACTGCGTCCGCAACTTCGGCGGGTACGGGAAGCGTGTCCAGCGCGGCGCGCATCGTTTCCGCCGCGTGTCGCGCTGCCTTGACGTCGGTGCCATCGAGGCTGTCGAGATCCGCGAATCGCGCGTCACTGTCGGCGAGCTGCGCGATGAACATCTCGTACCCCCGCGTGGTGACGCAAAAGCCGGGGGGAACCGCGACGCCGGCGCGGGTGAGAGCGCCGAGGTTGGCGCCTTTGCCTCCTACTATAGATGTGTCGCCGGAGCCGACGTCGTCGAAGGAGACTGTGAGTGGAGCGTCTCCCGCCCTCTCAGTCGGCTGCTGCTTTGCCATTCAGAAACGCCAGGATTATCGGGTTTAACCACTCGGGGCGCGTGCCGAGCGTGTCGTGTCCCGTTCCCGGCACGATGAGGAGATGTGCTTTGGGCAAATTGCGATACAGCGATATCGTGTGCTCCAACCGCGCCGAGTCGTGATCACCGTCAATGACTAGAGTCGGCGCGTGAATCCGCGCCAATACGGGAGGGCCGAGCTCGGCCTCTGTGGGGTGATGAAACCAGAGATCTTTGATCTTTCCGATGAAAATCGGATAATGACTGACGGGATCGGCGAAACGCTTCGCGTAATTGGCGGCGCCTTCCGGGTCATTTTCCGGGTCCCATGTCGCGATCTCTTTTACGACTTTGGGCGGAGCGGCTTGCGGGAGGGGAAGAAACGTCGCACCCGTGACGACGAGCCGGTGAACGAGCGCCGGATGTCGTGCCGCGAGCAGCAATCCCAGGATGCCGCCATCGCTCCAGCCGAGGACATCGACGTCCTTCAGTCGCAGACGCTTCAGAAGCTGCGCGGTATTCTCGGCCATCACCACGTAGTCCAAAGGAGCGGCTATATCCTTTGTGTGTCCGTGCCCCTGCTGCTCCGGTGTAATCAGCAGGTGACGCTCAGCGAATGGAGCAAGTTGGTCGCTGAAGGATTCCTCGATCGTGGCGCTGCCACCATGGAGCAATAGCAACGGCTTGCCGGCTCCATACATCGCGTAGTACATGCTCAGCTCGCCGATCTGGGCGTAACCGCTCTCTCGGGGCCGAGGAAGATTTTTGTCACTAGCCGCGCGGCTTGCGCCTCGCCGACGAGGTGTCATCGGATTTCACACTCCGTTGTGCTTCAGGTTCCTATTTTATTCCTGCTTCCGGCGGTGTAGATCCCGACACCGATAATATTCGCGACCAGAATGACAGTGACCATCGGCGACGCGATCTACCGCGAGCTGGCTGGACAAGCGCTAAAAGCTTCACCGCCAGATGAATTGCGCAACATCGTGTACACTCGCGATGCTGTCGCTCGATTCATCGCTTACGCGCAGGCTGAAACAACTCAATCGGATTGCCGTCCGGATCCTCCAGCTGGATCTGACTGCCGGCCGGGCCTGTCTCCATCTCGTTCCGAAAACGAACGCCCGCGCCTCTCAATCGGTCGATCCATGCAGGAAGATCTTTCGCGCTGAGAACCACTCTGTTCCATCCGCCCGGCTCCTGCGTTGCGCCCCCGGGCATCAGTCTCGACCCCGACGCGCCCGGTCCGCTGAGCAGCAGATTTAGCCCCTCGAGTGAAAGCGTCGCGAACGCAGGCGCGCGCTGAAGCACTACTTTGAAGCCGAGGTGCTCGGTATAGAAGTCAGTCGATCGGCTCACGTCCTTCACCTGATATCGCACGCCGTGGAAGCCGAGGCTGGTTGGGGAATCGTTCATTCGATACGACCTCCTTTATGATTTTTCAGATCGTCGTCTTCATCGCCGCTGCAGTCGCCGGTAGCATCGCCAGTATCACGGGCTTTGGAATCGGCAGCGTCCTCACCCCGCTGCTCGCGGCCAGCGTCGGTACGCGCCTCGCCGTCGCGGCAATCTCCATTCCGCACTTGTTCGCGACGGCGCTCAGATTCTGGCGTTTACGCGCACACGTCGATAAGGCGGTACTGATCCGGTTCGGCATACCAAGCGCTGCCGGCGGACTCACCGGAGCGCTGCTTCACAACGTCGCCGCCAATCGCGCGCTGGGCGTCGTCTTCGGATTGCTGCTCGTCTTCGTCGGCGTGAGCGAGCTCTCGGGATTATCCCGTCGCATGCGCTTCGGAAATGTGCTGGGATTGATTGCAGGCGCAGTGTCGGGATTCTTCGGTGGCCTCGTCGGCAATCAGGGCGGCATCCGCTCCGCGGCCCTACTAGGCTTCGACCTCGACAAGCAGGCTTTCGTTGCCACAGCGACTGCGACGGGTCTTCTCGTCGACGCCGCGCGCATGCCCGCATACTTCGTCACCCAGGGCAGCGCGATTTCAGCGATCTGGGGCATCGTCGTCATCGCCACTCTCGGTGCGGCGATCGGGACCGTCTTTGGCGAGCGGGTGTTGCGACTCGTCCCGGAGCGCCTCTTTCGGAACGTCGTCGCGGTTCTGATTCTGGCTCTCGGAGTTTATATGACCTTGTTCGCCGGGACGGTCGTCACGGACCTTGGTGCGACCGTCCGTCGATAGGTAACGAGCTGGTCAGCGATGGAACTTGTATTCCACCCTCGTCGCGATAACGCTCCGGTCGGAAGCATCGGTCAAACCGTGACCGTATGAAAGCGCGAATTCCCAGCGCTCGTGGAGCTCCTTCTCGAAGCTCGCGAACAGCTGATGGTTCTGTTCCGAGCGCGGCTCGAATGCGGTGACTGGGCCGAGCGAGCTGTAGTACTCGAGCGCGATCGAGCCCTCGTCGCCGAAATTGCGCGCGATTTTTCCGCGTGGCTCGAACTCGACCGAATGCGGCTCCGTTGCATCGAGCGCGCGCTCGAACGCCGGATTGACGACAAAGTCGAGCGATCCCCAGCTCGCGCTCACCATCGGTGACAGCTCGTAGGTCCAGCGATCTTCAGCAAAACCGGGTCGCGCGTAGCCGACCTCCTGAGTCACACCGAATCCGAAGGGTGAGCCAGCGGTCGAAGGCAGCACCGCGGTGAGGCGCAGCCGGTTGCCGACGTACGACGACCGGCCGCTCGACTGTCGCGCTCCGAGAACGTAAACGCTCGCTTCGAGCCAGCGCGTCAGGCCTGCACCGACCTCGAGGCTCGATCGAAGCATGTGGTTGGTCGGCACGAACTCGGCATCGACGAGCTTCGGACCCGCGGCGACGAAGTTGGTATTCAGCTCCAGCTCGATGACCCCGGGTTGTTTCACATCGGTGCCGTAGACTTCGAACTCGTAGCCCTGCTGCGCTGAAGCCGGGCGCGGGAACACAGTTGCAGTGGCCGCCGCAAAAAGTACGAACAGAATTTTCTTCATCGGTCGTTTCGCGTTTGGTTGAATTGCAGGGCAACCTAAACGCTGGAATCAAATCCGACAAGTCCGTTCGGGATTGCCGACCCAAAGCCAGAATCTCGCCTCGACCGCACTACCGACCGATGGTCGTAGCCACGATCCAGTCTGTAAAGGCGGAGAGAAATCGCGGCGAGATCGCTCCCCTGAACGACCTTCATTTACGCTGCTTTCTTCGAGCTCGCTCCGGCGTGTAGTGCGCCGTAGAGATCGGAGACAACCCACCGCTCCATCAACTTGCCGCCCTCCAGCCGGTAAATCGCGATGCCTTTGAGGGTGATCGGCGCGCCGGTCGGAGCGATACCATTGAAGGCGCCCTTGTGTGTTCCGAGCAGTCTCCATCGCACGACAACCCTGTCGCCCTCCGCGACCACATCGTCGACGACATAGCGTGCGTCGGGCACGGCTGATCGGATACCCGCGTAGTAATCCCTGAACGCCCGCGGCCCGGTCGGGCCATCCTCGGGCCAATCGTGGGATACAAAGGCCTGCGACACTACCGTGTCCACCAGCGCCATGTTCCAGTCGCCGTACACCTCTTTATAGAATCGGCGGACGAGCTCCTTGTTCGCCGCTGCAGTTTTGTCACTCATTTTGAATCCTCCTATGTAAATCAATCGAGTAAGGCCAGGTCGAAACCGCTTAGATGCTCTTTACCTCCGATCACATCGATTGCGACGATCTTGTCGTCCGAGAACTCGAACCTGAGCACGCGGAACAGGTGACCGCGGGGTGCTGCCACGATTCCCGGATTGCCGTCGACCAGCGCTGTCTGACAGAACCGGGCGAAGCGCGCGCCACCCGTTTTCACACGCTCGATGAATGCGTGTGATCCGCGCATCACCGACGGCGCGTCGCCAAGGCCGATCGTCCGGACCTCTACCTCCGGATCGAGCACGGTGAGCAGTCGCTCGAAGTCGCCGGCGCGTGCTGCGGCCAGGAATGCATCGACTACCTTCCGTCGCCGCGCGAGATCATCCTCCGCCAGCACCGGCGATCCCTGGACTCTTCGGCGCGCGCGACTCGCCAGCTGACGCGTTGCGGCGGGCGTGCGGTGGACGATCGGCGCGATCTCCTCGAACGGGACGTCGAAAAGATCGTGCAGTACGAAAGCGAGTCGCTCCGCTGGATTCAGTCGGTCCAAGACCACCAGCAGCGCCAAGCCGACTGAATCCGCCAGAACGGCTTCACTCTCCGCGACCGGATCGTCGGCGAGAATGGGCGATGTCGCCGACGTGTCGAAGGTCTCCTCGCGGCGCGACTTTCGATCCCGCAACATGTTGAGGCATACCCGCGCGACGACGGTCGTCAGCCACGCGCGCATGTTCTCGACGCGGCTTCCTTCGCTGCGACTGAGTCGCAGCCACGACTCCTGCACCGCATCCTCGGCGTCAGTTGCTGAGCCAAGTATCCGATAGGCTACGGCCTTGAGGTGCGCGCGGTGATCCTCGAACCGATCGCCGAGCCAGTCCTGCTGCTGTCCTGCTTCAGAATGCGCTGTCACAATCGCTGCTCTCGTTGGGTCACACTAATTGACCCGGCAGCCCTGGTCGATGTGACAGAAAGTCGTTCGAACGGGCAACCGGATCGGCATTCAACACTTCTCGAGGCACTCGTCATGTTATCACTTCTCCCAGCTGAATACTCATCCCTCTACGACCTCGCCGGCGTCACCGGGCGGGTGGTTACCCCCGACGATCCAAACTACGATCAGACTCGCGCCGTGTTTTACGGTGACATCGACAGGCGTCCGTCGGCCATCGTGCGCGTCGCCAACGTCGAGGATGTCCAGCGCGCGGTCGCGACGGCGCGCGACGATGGTTACGAGCTAGCCATCCGGAGCGGCGGCCACAGCCCCGTCGGTCACGGCACAACCGACGGAGGAATCGTCATCGACCTGCGCGACATGTCGGCGATTGACATCGACCCCGACGCACGCACGGCGTGGGTCGAGACGGGAGCAACGGCGCTTCAGGTAACCGAGGCGACGTCGAAATATGGTCTCGCCATCGGTTTCGGTGACGCGGGATCCGTCGGCGTCGGTGGGATCACGCTCGCCGGTGGGATCGGCTACCTCGTGCGCAAGTTCGGGCTGACGATCGACAACGTTCTCGCAGCCGAAGTCGTCACAGCGGATCGTCGGGTTCGCCGCGTTGACGCGGAGCACGAGCCCGAGCTGTTCTGGGCGATCCGCGGCGGGGGCGGGAATTTCGGCGTCGTCACTCGCATCCTGTTCCGCCTCAATCCGCTGCCGCACTTCACGGGCGGACTGCTGATACTTCCCGCCACGGCGGAGAGCATCGCTGCATTTACGGCGACCGCGCTCGCTGCACCTGACGAGCTCTCTACCATCGCGAACGTGATGCCCGCTCCGCCGCTCCCGTTCCTGCCAACCGAGGTTCATGGTCGTCTGGTGATTCTGGCCAACATCGCATTTGCCGGTGACGATGGTGCCGCCACGCATGCCATCGCCCCGTTCCGGGCGATTGCGAAACCGCTCGCCGACATGGTGAAGCCCGCCTCGTACCTCACGATGTATCCGCCCGAAGATCCGAACCGTCGTCCCAGCATGATCACGAGAACGATGTTTGTGGATTCCATCGATGCAAAGAGAGCTGCGACAGTTCACCAATACCTGTCGAGATCGTACTCCACACCGCACGTGGCGCAGGTGCGCGTGCTGGGCGGCGCAATGTCGCGGATTCCGTCCGACGCGACTGCGTTTGCGCATCGGTCGCGCCGGATCCTGGTGAACGTCTCCGCATTCCACAACGGAGATGCGGATCGCCGGGTGCAGCGCGCGTGGGTCAGCGAATTCGCGAATGCGATTCAGCCTCGCGACGAAGGCGCCTACGTCGGCTTCCTTGGCGATGACGGGCGGGCGCGCATTCGCTCCGCGTATCCTGGTCGGACGTGGGAGCGACTGGTCAGGATCAAGTCACAATACGATCCGACCAACCTCTTTCGCCTGAACCAGAACATCACGCCGAGCATACCGCGCAGCATGAGCTTCTTTTAAGGATCGAGCGCGAACGCGCTGCGTACGTCGCGTAGCACAGCTGCCGTTGCAGCAGCGGCGCGCTCGCTACCGTCACGCAATACCGTCGCGATGTACGCAGGATCGCGGGCGAGCTCGGCGCGTCGAGCGCGAATCGGAGCAATGAGCGCGTCCAGAACACTTTCGAGGCGCCGCTTCAACGGCACGTCGCCCAAGCCACCGTTTCGGTAGCGCTGTTTGAGCTCGTTCACCTCCGCCACATCCGGGTCGAAAGCGTCGAGGTAGGCGAATACGACGTTGCCCTCGACGCGTCCCGGATCCGACGCACGCGCGTGCTGGGGATCGGTATACATCGCGCGCACGAGCTCGCGGATCTCGTCCGCCGTCGCGCTCAGTGGGATCGCGTTGCCGAGCGATTTGCTTGCTTTTCTGCCATCGACGCCAGGCAGGCGTGGAGTAGTCGACAGCAGCGCTCGACACTCTGGCAAAATGTCTCCGCGCGCGAGGCGGTTCACGCGCCGGACGATCTCGTTGGTCTGCTCGATCATCGGCACCTGGTCATCGCCTACCGGAACCAGCGTCGCACGGAACCCGGTGATGTCGGCCGCCTGGCTGACCGGGTAGCACAGAAACCCCGCTGGCATGTCACGCTCGAAGCGGCGCATCTCCACCTCCGCCTTCACCGTCGGGTTGCGCTCGAGCCGGGCGACAGTGACGAGGTTCAGATAGAGCACCGTCAACTCGGCCAGGGCGCTCAGTCGCGACTGCACCGCGATGGTTGTTTGGGCGGGATCAATCCCGACGGCGAGATAGTCGAGCGCCACTTCGGGCACGAGCTGAGCGACGTGGGCCGCGCGTCCGCTCGAGTCGGTGAGCGCCTGAAGGTCAGCGATGAGCAGGGTCTGTTCCAGTTTGCCCTGGAGCTCCAGCCTGGATCGCAACGACCCGGCGTAGTGGCCGAGATGCAGCGGGCCGGTCGGTCGATCACCCGTCAGGATGACGTCGGCCGCAGACGGTGCGCTCCGACTCTCGTCGACAGGAAGAGCAAGAATGTTGGCGGACATGGTGTAGCGTTCCTCAGAGTAAGCGAGGTCGGCTCGACACCGGGCGAAATGAAAAAGGGTCGCTCGATGGCGAGCGACCCCAACGTTGTGGCGCAGCGGATGGATGCGCGCTAGCGGGTCGCTCGAAAAGAGTGCCACCGCCAGGACGTCCGTCTACGCGCGCGCGAGAATGTCATACTTTCAAGATAGTAAGGAACCCGGTTAAATGCTCGTCAATTTGCCGGCATTGGAAAAGGTCTTCGACGGCGCGGCGATTGCGAGCACTGTTGCGCATCCTGGAGGGAAACGATGAAAGGCTTCACCTTACTGCCACCTGACGCTTCGTCGGTGTCGGCGCTCGTCTTTATCACTTTGATGAGCATTCCGTGCAACGTCCAGGGTCAGAACGCGACACGACCCGCCGCCGACTGGTCCGGCGTCGAGCAGATACTCGGCAAGAAAGGAAGCGTAAATGCCGGCGGCGTCATGAAGTTTGGATTCCCGCGCAGCGACCTGTCGGTGCGGCTGGACAACGTCACCATAAAGCCCGCCCTGGCGCTGGGCGGATGGGCGGCGTTCAAGGGAAATCCGAACGGACAGTCAACGGTGATGGGCGATCTGGTGCTCCTCGAGGGCGAGGCTGCTCCGGTGATGCGCGCGCTGCAGGCGGGCGGAGTCGAACAGACCGCGGTTCACAACCACCTTCTTCGAGAGCAGCCGCACGTCATCTACATGCACATCCATGCGCGTGGAAACACCCAGTCGATAGCGCGAACCATTCGCGGTGCCCTCGGCCAAACGAAGACTCCGTTCGCGACCCCTCCCGCGGCAGCCCCCGCACCCCCGTCCGATCTCGATACCGTTGCAATCGCCAGAGCGTTGCGCGTCGCCGGGAAATGGAACGGTGGAGTTTACCAGGTGAGCGTCCCTCGGCGCGAGAAAATCACCGACGATGGCATGGAGGTGCCGCCTTCGATGGGCGTGGCAACTGGAATAAACTTTCAGCCGACTGGCGGTGGCAGAGCTGCCATCACTGGTGATTTCGTTCTGCGCGCCAGCGAAGTAAATCAGGTGATTCGCGCGCTCAGTGCCAGCGACATCGAAGTTACGGCTCTCCACACCCACATGCTGACCGAGCAGCCGAAGCTTTTCTTCATGCATTTCTGGGCCAACGACGACGCCGTCAAGCTGGCCCGCGGACTCGGCGCAGCGCTCGACAGGACTGCATCGAAACGGTAGCGCTCCGAGTCGTTGAGCGATGTTGCTGCGATAGCCGGCGACAATTAACCTCCGTCAGGACGAAGAGGCGTGCGCTCCTTTCCAGATCACAGCCGCATCGTACCCGAGGATCGTGCGAACGACGTCAGAGTTCCACGCGTCAAGACCACGCGTTATAAGCGGCCGCAACGCACGAAGGTCGATCACCTCATGACCGGTCGCGCTGGCGTTTGAGAGCACCCGCGTAAGGCGTTTGTCACCGGCCTTGAATTCGTCGAACTCGTCGCTGGAAACCGAGTCGAAGCTGCGGCCGGGGCCGAGTACCGCCTGACGAGAGCCTGGTCCCGGGAGCACGATGATGTGGAACGCGCGACCGCCGCCGAGCTCCGCGATCTCGTCCGGCATCGAGCCGAGGTCGAAGATGTTGACGTAGTTGGCGCCGCGTATCATGTGGTTGTAGCCGAACTTCATCATCACCTTCGGTTGCGATCCCCGCTTCTGCTCTTCACGCAAGCGCTCGGCGAAGGCGTTGCGCATCCATTGCGCCCGACGCTGCGAGGAATCCCACGCGGTGCCGGTCTGTGCAACGGCGTTGATCGCGAGCGATTCCTCGAGGGTGCGCATGATCATGTCACTGTCGCGATCTGGATTGGGCCAGTTGGCGCGCACGGCCGCCACCACGGCTGGATCAGGATTCTGCGAGAAGATGAACGGCGTGCCTGCCGCCCATGCGCTCGCCGACGCCTGCTTGAGACGCGCGAAGGCGTCCTTTGCGCGAGGCGGTACTTTCGGCTCGAGCCTCGAGATCAAATAACGATCGCTCAGAATCTCGCGGTCGAGCCCCCAGAGTATGTGCTCACCCTTCGGCGCGCCGTTGACGACCGACGCGATGAGCTGCGCCTCGTTGCGCAGATACATTGGGCTCCAGGTGTTGGGCTGGTTGAAAAAATCGAGAATGCCCTGAAGTCCATTGCGACGCGCGGCGGCCTCGATGTCCTGTGCGATGACTGGCGACAGCTCGATCGCCATCCTCGTATAGCCCGATCCACGAAGTGCACTGAAGAGCGCCGTGGCGAGCTGCGCGGTCTCCGCGACTCCGTGTTCTTCCCCGATCAGGGTGAAGCGCGCGCCCCGGGCCTGCTGTACGAGGAGATCCCAGCCGCGCCCCGAGGGCGCATCGCCCATCGTGATCGGCAGCCTGTTGGTCTGCAGCGCGGCGAGGAGGCGCGCTTCAGGACCAGCCTGCGGCTGCGCGGGAGAAGCTGTGGTGTTCTGCGCGCCCAGGCGCTTGTCCTTGATCAACAGCAACCCGCTTGCGAGAAGTAGCTCGCGTCTATTCATGCTCCGCTGCCTCCGTGTCCGTAGTTTTGACAGTCGGCTGCGGCCCAAGGTTTGAGCGGGGCAGCGGGTTCCTTTACTAACCCATTCGAGTGTACGTGAGGGCGAGGTCGCCTTCCCAATTCTTGCCGTCCTTCGACAACTCCCCGCGCCCGGTGATCGTGCGACCGTCGGCAGAAATCTGCGCACTGAAGCGCTGTGAGAATCCGGCAGCGTTGCGCCACCACTTCCACACATTGTCAGCGAGGCTGACCTCGTACCGCCTCGACACTCCGCGCTCGTCGAAATAGAGCATCGAGCACTCGCCGGTCGTGTCGTCTGTGCCGAAGACGGCGATGCCACTCGGAATTTCAGGCTCGTCCATCTGCGAATGCATGATGAGGAACGCACCACCCTCGATCCACGCGAACGAGCTTCGACCGTGAAAGGTTTTTCCGGGAACCTGTGGATGAGTGCCGGTCGTGCTCCAGTTACCGACCAATACGCTCAACATCTGCAACCGTGGATTCGGCTTCGCCGCCTCGTTAACACTTTCGCTAGTCACTGTCTGAAGGTGCCTCCTGCCACATTTAATTACGCGAGCGCACCGCATCGACAACCGAGCTCGCTGAGTGAATCGCTCCAAAGTTGAGCTAACAAGCGATTACGCGGTTCAGCTTGCCTGGGTGCGCGCATCGGGTCAGTTTGCGATGCCGTACACCAAAACCAGGAGTAACTGAACAATGGCAATCTTCAAGGAGCAGACCGTCCAGCGCAAAGATGCAGCGCCGCTGGCGCCGGAGACTCTTCCGAGAAAGGATACAGACTCGTTTTCGACTCCGATGCCGACCTACGAGCCGACGGTAAGACCGCGCGCGAAGGAAGGGAAGGAGTCGGTGATCGCCGCAGGCCTCACCATCGACGGCAAGATCGAAGGCGCTGGTCACGTTCGAATCGCCGGACGCTTCAAGGGTGATGTCAACGTCGACGGCGATCTCACCATCGAGTCGGGCGCGAAGATCACGGGATCGGTGCGCGCCGATACCGTTACGATCGGTGGCGAGCTCGAGGGCAACGTCGATTCCGCATCGCGCGTCGAGCTGCTCGCGAGCGGCGTGCTCACCGGGGATCTCAAGGCGGGCTCTCTCACCGTCGCCAGCGGATCGCGGATGCGCGGCAACGTTGCCTTCGGCTGGGATGAAGGCAGCACGAGTCACGCGCGGCCGAGATCGGAGAGCAACGGGGCCTCGTGATCAATACGAGCGCAGGCACGCCAGGTAAGGCGCGCCTCTGCCCGCACTGCAAGGCGACCATTCTGCAGAGCGCGACGATCTGCCCCGCCTGCGATCACAGTCTGCGATTCGACTCCCAACGGAAACGGAGAGAGGCGCCGAGCTTCTCTCCGCTCCGCGTCGAAGGGACGATCAAGCATCCGGTCGCGGGCGAGGCCTGGGAGTACTCGGTGGTGATCTCGATACTCGACGAGCAGCACCGCGAGATCACCCGGCAGATCGTGAGCGTCGGCGCGCTGAATCCGAATGAGCAGCGGACCTTCAGGCTGGCGGTCGATGTGTTTACGCCGTCGAGCGGGGAAGTGTCGAAGGAGACCGCCGGAGCGGGCTGAGCAGTATTACCAGCCTGGCTCCCTGCCTACTGATTCTCCGTATCGGGTGGACGCTTCATCCCGGCCAGGCCGATGCGATCCACCATGGTGCGGTAAGTCACCAACCGGATCTTGCCCGAGCGCACGAGCTCCGCCAGCTCCGGCGAAAGCAGCGCGTGCAGCTCGGCGTTGCGGTGCGCGACCACGCCCGCGTCGGGCGAGTTTTGCGCCTCGGCGTTCATGTCATAGATGGCTTCCATCTCTGGAGTGCGCTCGGCGACGTGGACCTCGATCAGGCTGACGGTGTCCGGTGACGCGTTGGCCAGATGCTCGAGCAGCGTCGATTTCTTCGCCGTCGGCGCCACGCCCCAGATGGTGTAGTACGACTCGCCGAAGTAGGTCGAGATGCCGAGGCCGTACTTCTTCGCCACTCGCTCCATGACCTCGCGCAGTTGCGGGGTCGCCCACGCCATTCCCATGTGGGCATCGATGAAGGTGATCTTGAGTCCCGACTTCATCGCGCGCTCCACCTGCGCGCTCAGCTCGCGCTCCACTTCGTCGAGCTTGTACTTGCTGGCGAGAAACGCGCGCGTCGACGGCAGGAAATAACCGACGCTGTCCGTCAGCGACGGCACTCCACCCTTGCCGAGCACCGGTCCCCAGCGGTAACCGCGCCACTCGGAATTGAGCGCGAGGTGCACGCCGACGGTGACTTGCGGATACTTCTTGAGAATCTCCACCGCTTCCTGATACCAGGGGCAGACGAACAGCACCGTGGCGGAAAAGGGCATTCCCGTCTTCGCGACTTGCTCGAGAGCGAGATTGACCGAGTGGTTCATTCCGATGTCGTCGAGGCGAAAGAGCACCTCGGGAGCTTTGGCGGGTGCCTGCTGCGCGCGGAGCATTGGCGGCGCAGCGATCGCGATGGCGAGAAGAAGGGTGGTGACGATGCGGTGAAGGCGTGTCATTGAATTCCTTGTCGTGAGTGAGCGCGACAAATGTATACTCGGTGCGCGGTATCGTGCTCGCGGAAAATGCGACGCAACAACATTGGCATCGCTATTTCTGCGGAAAAGCGCTAGGTTGAGAAACGCACTTCGCGGAACAACACCAGCCCGCGGGGCAATCCTTCGGAAAGTTCGAAGCATATAAGGCGCTTCTGGCGACGCCGTCTCAGCAGGATGGCTGTGATGCCGGAAGGAATGCTGGTGATCCCACCAGAAGAGCTGTGCAATGAATTGCACGCCGCGGTCTCGCGAGCGGCCGCCAAGAGCGACGGCTCAATGGCGGACCTTCGGGTTGCGGTGCGCCGGTTTACTCTTGCGCTGCAGAACGACGG
>DATFGW010000040.1:0-21549 GCA_035249045.1 Gemmatimonadaceae bacterium
GAAAGTACACGGTACGAAGGGGCCATGAATCTCGCCAGTTAACCGAACATTCACACTTCCCACGCTTGCATTCTACCCAGCTATGCTGATATTTCAGCACCATTAGTTGGAGATGTGATGCAGTTAAACGTTGTGAAAACGGTCGCGCCTCTCGCAGTGTTTTTCCTTCCCCTAATGGCCTCCGCGCAGGTGCGGCGCCCGCCCGTCAGCGACGCCGAGGTCGTGCGTCGGGTGAACGCCTATATAGCTCCGCTCGAGAATCACGAGCTATCGGGAACGCTATTCGTCGCGCGCGGCAATCGGATCCTGATCGAGCGTGCGTTCGGTCTCGCCAACTACGAGCTCGGCGTGCGCTTCACGCCGAGCACTCCGACGAACATTGCATCGATTACCAAGCCGCTGACGGTCATAATCGCCACACGCCTCAGCGATGAAAAGAAGCTTTCCTGGGGAGACACGGTCTCGAAGTGGGTGCCGAATTACGTCTACGGATCGAAGATGACTGTGAAGCAGTTGATCGATCATCGCGCGGGAGTGCCGCACCGACTGCTGCCGGATTCCGAGGAGACGCAGCCTCGTACGGCGCAGGAGATGGTCGAGATCGCCAACAGAGTGCAGTTGGATTTCCAGCCGGGCACCAAGGAGAGCTACAGCTCTGGCGGCTACGCGATTCTGGCGGCAGTACTCGAACGCGCGGGAGACGGAACCTACGACGAGTTGCTCCAGCGTTACGTGGCGAATCCGGTGTCCGCGAAGACGATCAGACATGTCGACAGTCGGATGATGCTTCCCGGACGGGCGAGCAGCGCGGTTCCGACTGACAACGGCCTGATCCATCCGCCACTCAGGGATCTGTCATTCCTTGTTGGTGCAGGCTCGGTGTACACGACCCCGCACGACATTTTCCTGGTGATACGCGGGCTCGTGAACGGTGTGTATGGCGCCACTGCGCGCGATTCGCTGATGGAGTCTGATGGTCTGCACTGGAACGGCGAGGGCGACGGTTTCCGGACCATCGCCGACTGGTATCCAGCTGATTCGTTGACGGTGATCTATTTCAGCAACCTGCGTCTGGGTGCGACTGATCTCATCCGACACCAGATTCCAAAGATCGTCGCCGGAGATAATGTGCGGCCGCCGGTGGTTCCGCATCCAAAAGTCGTCGCACTCTCGCCGGCCGCGCAGCAGCGGCTTGTCGGTGACTACGATACGGGTGGCGGCGACATCAACACCGTCACCTTCGCGTCGCCGAGCATGATCAGGTGGGGCGAGAGATTTCTGCTCGCGGTCAACGACTCCACGTTCTACTCACCCGCCGATTATGCGCCCGTGAGATTTCGTTCCGACTCGGCCGGCGTCAGCGAGATCGACTGGGGGCCGGGCACTTGGTCGACCGAAGGCGAGCATCTGCATTTTCCGAGAGTTCGGAGCGGCGGCGCTCGTTAATGGCTGCTCCTCGCGCCGCCGGAAAGCATGGTTGCTGACGAGCTAAGCTTGTAGGACACGGCATTGTAGGATAAATTGTAGGACACGATCCTACAATCGAGTCTGACATGCCCGATCCCGCTTTCGACAAACTGCTTGAGCTAATGCCCCGAATTGCTGAGGCAGTGAACCACTTTCAGTCAGCAGATCTGCAACGTCAAGCTTTTCAAGCGCTTGTCGATACATTCGCTGATAAACGTCCGAAGCCAGCACCGGCCCACACAGAAGCACAGCCGGCGCCTTTGGCGGATGTTTCTTCGGGTGGCGGAGCACGCGGAAATCGCAGGCGAGATCCTGTACGCTACGCTCCGAAAATTGTCCGGGATTTAGATCTGACTCCCGCCGGCAAAAAGTCTTTCGCAGACTTCATCGCAGAAAAACAGCCACAGAGCAACCAGGACCGATATGCTGCGGTCGTCTACTACCTTGAGCACGAGTTGGGACTCCCAGCGGTCACCCTTGATCATGTCGCTACCGTGTTTCGTGTCACTCCGAATTGGAAAGAGCCCACGAATATCCTGTCGGGCATCACGGCTGCTGCTTCCCGTAAAGGAACAATCGACACGAGCAGCTTGAACAGCCTGAAAACAACTCCTGTGGGGCGCAACTTCGTTGAGCATGAACTGCCCGCGAAATCAGGCGAGTAACGAACTCGGGTGTGTTTCGAGTCGACCGATGCAGAGTGAATTACCGCGCAGAGAGGTGCTATGGCAGGAGTAGACACGAACAAGATCACGGCCGCCGCAACAGCGGTAATGAAGACGCTCGAGAATTTGTCCAATGAGGAGCGCGAGCGCGTCCTCCAGTCGGTCTCGACGCTGTACGGGATCGCGCCAATCTCCATTTCACCCGAAGAACGGGAGCAGCAGAATCTTCAAAATGGAGGCGAGCTATCGAGACAACCCACCCACAAGGGCAAACGTCAATCCGTCGTTGAGTTTCTCAACGAGAAGCAGCCCGCAACCAACTCCCAGCGGATAGCTCTTTTCGCGGCATATCGAGAGCAGATCGAGGCAAAGGGTTCGGCGTTCGCCAGACGCGATCTCGAACCGTATTTCGCCTCTGCGAAGCTACCGAATCCCGGAAGAAACTATGATCGCGACTTCGTGAAAGCGGTTAAAGCAGGTTGGATTCATGAAGACGGCGCAAACTCATACCTGACTCAGGCGGGCGAGACAGCGGTGAAGAAGGGATTTGGCGGAAAAGCCTCCCCACGCGGAGCGAGGTCAGGAAGAAAGAAAGCAGCGGCCGATAAGGCGAAATGATCGATGCTTCGAAGCTCCTCGCGAACTTGCCGCTCGAATTAAGGGACCCGTTAGTTGAAGAGTACCGCGGGATCGCGACGGCGTACTTGGAGGGTCGCTGGAAGCTCAGTTCGCTGGACGCTGGAAGATTCTGCGAAGTCGTTTACACGATCCTGGACGGCGCGGTCTCCGGGAAGTTCGCGACGTCGCCGACCAAACCTGCGCGCTTCGTTGACGCCTGCCGCGCTCTAGAAAGCAAAGCACCCATCGCGGTGGGAGATCGATCGATCCGGATACTGATTCCTCGCGTACTTCCGGGAATGTATGATATCCGTAATAATCGCAACGTCGGGCACGTCGGTGGTGACGTGGTCGCGAACAAGATGGACGCAGCCTTCCTCAGAGACGCCAGTACGTGGGTGATGGCAGAACTAGTGCGTGTTTTTCACGGCGTCAGTACGGCCGTCGCCCAAGACGCAGTAGATGCACTGGTTGAACGTTCGCACCCACTGATTTGGGAGCACGAGGGGAAGCGGCGAGTTTTGGCGCCAAGTATGAAGACCAAAGATAAGATTCTCGTGTTGCTCCATGCCTCGCCAAGTGGCGCGCTGACGTCCGACCTTCAAGTTTGGGTGAAGTACAAGTCGAAGTTCCGAGAACAGATCTTAGAGCCTTTGGCAGCCGATTTACTAGTCGAGCTCAATAGTGCTGCAACTCACGCGGTTATCACGCCGCTCGGGATCAGGCGAGTTGAAGAATCGATCTTGACGCAGTATACCTGATCCCCTGCCCCAAGTTGTGGACGACGCCACCCGTCGCACTGTCATTCGAGACACAGTGGAGAGTCATGTGAGAAGACCCCGCTCATTCATTCTCGTCCCAACGTTTCTTGCGGTATGCGGCGTTGGAGCAGCGCAGACCGCGTCCCGCCACACCATCACCCACGAAGACGTCTTCCTCATGAAGCGCGTCGGCGCGCCGGTGGTAAGTCCCGATGGCAAGTGGGCGGTATTCTCCGTCACCGAGCCCTCCTACGACGAAGCGAAAACCATCAGCGACCTCTGGATCGTTCCCACTGACGGAGCCACGGCGCCGAGAAGACTGACGAACACCAAAGGCGGCGAGGGCGGCGTCGAGTGGAGTCCGGATGGACGCAGGATCGCATTCTCGGCAAGGCGCGAAGATGACTCGACGTCGCAGATCTACGTCATGAACATTGCCGAAGGCGGCGAGGCGGCGCGCGTCACCAGTGTCTCGACCGGAGCGTCGTCGCCACACTGGCGACCCGACGGACGCGCGATCCTCTTCAGCACCATGACCTATCCGGGCGCGCTCACCGACTCAGCGAATCGCGCAGCGGCGGCCGAGCGACGCGGACACAAGTACGTCGCGCGGGTGTTCGAGAGCTCGCCGATCCGCATCTGGGACCACTGGCTCGACGAACGCAGAGCGAGCTTGTGGATTCAGCCGCTCGATCCTGCGGGACCGGCACGCGATCTCCTCGCCGAAACGCAGCTCGTCAAGAATCCTGGATTCGGTGGACAGCTCGGCTCGTCCGGCGAAAACATCTCGGCAACGTGGACGGCCGATGGCAACGCCGTCGTCTTCGCCGCGACCACCAATCGCAACGAGTGGACGTACAAGGATGTCGTGACGGCGATCTATGGAGTGACCGCGTCCGGCGGTGAGCTGCCGAAGATCATTATGGACAATTCCGACTACGGCTCGCCGAAAGTCAGTCCCGACGGCAAGTCGTTGTACGCGACGATGCAGCCGACCGACAGCAAGACGTTCCACAACACGCGCATCGTGAAGTGGACCCTTGGACAGGAGGGGAACGACTACAAGATCGTCGCCGGTGGGCCCGATCTCTCCGTCGGAGATTTCGAGATCAGTCCCGACAGCAAAACGATCTTCTTCACCGCCGAGAACCAGGGATTTGTGAAGCTGTACCGCGTGCCGGCCACGGGAGGTGAGGCGCGTGAAGTCGGCATCATGAAAGCTGGAGCGTACGGCGGGCTCAGCGTCGGCGGCAAGACAACTCCTATAGTAGTGAGCAGTTGGCAAAGTGCAGTTCATCCGCCGGAAGTCGGACGGATCGATCTCAACACCGGCAAGTGGACAGCGCTGTCGCACTTCAACGACGAGCGCGTCGCACAGATCAACTTCCAGCCGCTGCGCGAGTTCTGGTTCAACAACAGTCGCGGCGAGCGCATCCATAGCTTTTATGCGCTCCCGCCCAACTTCGACTCGACGAAGAAGTATCCACTGTTCGTGCTGATCCACGGCGGCGCCGCCAACATGTGGACGGACAACTTTGGCCTGCGCTGGAATCCGCACCTCCTCGGCGCGCCCGGCTACGTCGTGCTGATGACGGACTACAGGGGATCAACCGGCTACGGCGAGAAATTCTCGCAGGACATCCAGTTCGATCCGCTCAAGGGTCCGGCCAACGATCTCAACGAAGCAGCTGATGAAGCAATCAAGCGCTTTCCATTTATCGATGCATCGAAACAAGTCGCCGGCGGCGCGTCGTACGGTGGACATCTAACGAACTGGCTGGCAGTGACGACGACTCGCTACCGCGCGCTGGTCAGTCACGCCGGCGAATGGGATCTCGAGACGCAGTGGGCGACGAGCGATTACAACTACGATCGCGAGCGCAACGTCGGCGGCCCGCCGTGGGACACTGTCTCACTGTGGCGCGTGCAATCGCCGATGCGACTGGCGGCCAATCTCAAGACGCCGGTGCTGGTGTCAGTCGGCGAGCGGGATTATCGCGTGCCGATGAACAATGCTCTGGAATTCTGGACAGCTCTCCAACGTCAGAGAGTGCCGAGCAAGCTGATCATCTGGCCGAACGCGAATCACTGGATTCAGAATGGAGAGGACAGCCGGTTCTTCTATAGTCAGGTGCGCGACTGGTTTCAGCGATGGATCAATGGGCCGTCGCCAACCGGAACGACTGGGGGCTAGCTCAGGCGGAGTCCTGACCTGAAGTTCCCAAGCCTTGGCATCGGAGCGACCGCCAGCGAAATCACGAGAGCGCTGGGCCCGCCACACGAGCAGACGGAAGACACGTACAAATACTCCTGCGCCCTGCACGTAATGTCAGGCGCCGATGTCACGTTTCATTTTACTGGCGGTCGTGTCGCCCATGTCGATTACTTCTGGGAGTCCGACTAACGCGGTTCGCATCGCGGCATCAGGGCCGTTATCAGAGTACCGTGCTCGAAGTAAGACGCAACCTGACACTGAAGCTATAGCCTTGTCCCGCCGCCTCCCGCGCTATAAAGTTGGACGACTTTTTTTGGACTCGAGGGATGCGCGGCAGAGTTTCGTGGACGATCGGAGTGGCCATCGTTGCGTCTACCTTCGCCCTTGAGGCGGCCGCACACCCGATCCGTCGAGGCCCTTCGGCTGTCCCGCCCGGACCTGTCACTGCGAATGACAATCGCACCCCCGCCGGCACCTACGTCCGCGACACCCTCGTCCTCCGGCTCACCGTCACCACCGTCGCGTGGCATTTTCTCGGAGACAGCGATCCGGCACTGACCGTCGCGGCGTTTGCCGAAGAAGGAAAGACGCCGACCATTCCCGCACCGCTGCTCCGCGTGCGGGCCGCAACACCGATCCACGTTTTCATTCAGAATACCTTCGACGACACTCTCATCGTCCGCGGATTCAGCGAGCGCAGCCCCGCCGTCGATTCGCTCATCCTCCTGCCGCACACCTCGCGCGACGTCGCGTTCTCGCGCGCGAAACCCGGGACCTACCAATACTGGGCGACGCTGGCTCAATGGCAGCGCAACGTGCCTCTCCCTCTTCCGCTGCATAAGCACGGGCTCATGCGCCCGCGCTTCGACTCGCAGCTCACCGGCGCGTTCATCGTCGATTCAACGGGGCCGGTTCCGAAGGATCGAATCTTCGTCATCACCGAGACGGTCGATCAGGCACCACCGATTCGCGATGACCCTCGCGGCATGCCGGGCCGGGAGTTCACCGCGATCAACGGGCGCTCGTGGCCGTACACCGAGCGGCTTCATTACAGCGTCGGCGACACGATTCACTGGCGCGTGATCAACACGACGTTCCAGTCGCATCCGATGCACCTGCACGGCTTCTACTTCCGCGTCGACGCGTCGGGCGCCGCAGATCCCAACGTCGATACGGTCTACGCACCGTCGCAACGGCGGATGGTCGTCACCGAAACCATGAAGTTCGGCGGCGACACCAGATCGATCACCTGGTCACCGGATCGGCCGGGCAACTGGATCTTTCACTGCCACCTCGCCAGCCACAACGCGAAGCTGCCGCGCGTCGACGACATGAGCGACATTGCGTACCCGGACATGCGGGGTCACGACGATCCGGATCACCACGCTGTCACCGGCATGAACGGCCTCATACTCGGCATGACCGTCGACGGAAAAGCGAAGCCGGCGGTTGCGTGGCACCCGACGAAGCGACTGCACCTCTTCGTGCAGTCGGACTCAGTCGCCGGAGATTCGGCGCGACGGTGGGGCTACGCCCTGCAACGAGGCGCCGAGCCGAAGCGCGATTCGGTGGAGAGTCCCGGACCGCTGCTGCTTCTCACCCGCGGTGAGCCAACCAGCATCGAGGTGACCAATCGGACACCGCAGCCGACCAGTGTGCACTGGCACGGAATCGAGATTGGCAGTTACTACGATGGTGTCGCCGGCTGGAGCGGCAGCAGTCGATCGATCGAACCCGCCATTCGCCCCGGCGCGACATTCGATGTGCACATCACGCCGAAGCGCGCCGGCACCTTCATGTATCACACCCACTTCAACGACATGGTGCAGCAGTACGGCGGGCTCGTCGGTCCACTGATCGTGCTCGAGCCGGGCGAGCGGTGGGACGCTGATCGCGAAGTGCTGTTCATGATCTCCGACGGACCCCACGCCACCATGCTCGTCAACGGGTCAACGTCACCGCCGCCGAGAGTGCTTCACGTCGGGACTACCTATAGAATCCGCGTGGCGGACATCGCGATCTACCATCAGCGCGTTCCGGTGCGGCTCGTTCGGGACTCCACGCTGCTGACCTGGCGCGCCGTCGCCAAGGACGGATTCACACTTCCCTCTCAACAGGCAACGGCAGGACCGAGCGCCATCTTCGTCAGCAGCGGTGAAACGGCGGACTTTGAATTCAAGCCCGATGCGTCGGGAGAGCTGAAGCTTGAAGTGACCAGGCCCGGCAAGTTCGTGTCGCACGTAGCGGTGCCGTTGCGCGTGGTCGCGAACTAAACCTGTATCCGAGATCGAATGTCACCCCAACTCGACGAATCAAACCTTCGTGCGGCGCGTTTGATCTAACTGCAGGGTGTCCCCTCCACCGCTATCGGCCAACAATCTTCGGGGTTTTCCATGCCTACGCTGCGCTTGCTACTGCTAACACTGCTCTTCGTTGCGTCATCGCTCGCCGCCCAAACGAAGACAGTCGCCGAGCGACTCGGATATCCGCGCGATGCCAAGCTGTTGATTCTGCACGCCGACGACGCCGGATTCGCGCACTCCGCGGACGCGGCAATCTTCGACGCGCTCGACAAAGGCCTCGTCTCCTCGGCGAGCATCATGATGCCGACGCCCTGGATAACAGAAGTCGCGGCGTACGCGAGAGCGCATCCAGAAGCGGATCTGGGGTTGCACCTGACGCTTACCGCCGAGTGGCAGAACTATCGTTGGGGCAGCGTGGCGCCGAGCGACAAGGTTCCCAGTCTGCTCGACGCCGATGGCACTTTCCCGAACAACGACAGCGTCGTTGCCGTGAGGGCGAAGCAAGACGAAATAGAGGTGGAGCTACGGGCGCAGATCCAGCGGGCATTAGCGCTGGGAATCCGTCCGACCCATCTCGACAGCCACATGGGCTCGCTGTACACGTCGCCGGCGCTCCTCGCCACCTATGAGAAAATCGCGCACGAATATCACCTCCCGTTTCTCGCTCTCCGAGACAATCCTTTCGGCCCGCCGATGCCGATTGGGCCAAACGACATTCCACTCGACGCTCTCATTCAGGCTTTCCCAAGCGTCACACCAGACAAATGGAAGGACTTCTACCTCAACGCGATCGCCAATCTGAAGCCGGGCCTCACCGAAATCATCGTCCATCTGGGACATGACGACGCCGAGCTGCAGGCGGTGACTGTGAACTACGTGCCCTGGGGGTCGGCGTGGAGGCAGCGCGATTACGACGTCGTGAGGAGTCCCGAGTTCCAGAAGGCGCTAAAGGACAACAAGATCATTCTCATCAGGTGGCGAGATCTGCAGAAGCTCGTGCAACCCTGACACGGGGTCCTCCAATGAAATCCAGCGTCTTGCTCACGGCGACGTCCCTGCTCTCGATCCTTTTGCTGTCGATCCACATTTCCGAAGACATCGTGCTCGGTTTTGCGGCAGGAGGGCTCGGGAATCTCTTCGGCATTGCCGTTCTCGTCATCTATCTCTGCGGAACGTTGCTGGGGAGCGACAGGCGATGGGGCCTGATCGTTGTCCTTCTTGGCTCGATCATCGCCATGGGCATGCCGATCATTCACATGACCGGAGCGGGCGTCGGCGTCAAAAGGTCCGCCGGAGCCTTCTTCTTTGTCTGGACTCTATATGCGCTCGGTATAACGGGAGCGTTTGGCGTCATCCTGTCGATGGGCGCGTTGTGGCGCAGGAGAGCGCTTCAGCCAGGCTGATGTCGATCTATCCTGCGCCGACCCCGCTACTCAAGATGCGCTCGCCAGCGCCTCGCTCGACTCCGCTGTTGTCGGATCGATAACGGTCCTCACTTCCATTACGCGGTCCGCCGGAAATCCACCCCGCTTTGCATGTTCGCGAATAATGTCAGCGTTGGGCGCGATGTAGACGCAAGTGATCTTGTCGTCCGTTACGAAGCTTTGCACCCACTGAATGCTCGGTCCCAGTTCCTGGAGGACGCCGCACGACTTCTGCGCAATTCCGCTTAGTTGTGTGGCGGAGAGCGCCCCAGCCTGTGGGATCTCCCGCTCGATAATGTATTTCGGCATCGCTATCTCCCAATGAATGGTCAGAGACGATGCGTCGCATTCTCCTGGGCCGCAAGCGCCGCTTCCGCAGGTCCCGTGGGGCGCCCTTAACTCGTTACAGGTCCGTTGTCGATTTGAGCGCCCGCCGAACGTCGCTATGTTGTGAAGCGAGCGAAAACGGGGTCAGAGGGCGGTCGGGTACGGGGTAGCGCGCTGCTGCTGACGCGCGTTCTCGACCATCAGGTCGACGAGCTGCACCAGATCTTCCCCGAACCGGCGCATGCCGACGCACTGAACACACGAGTGCGCGCCCTCGAGCAGCATCCAGAAAAGATTCGCCGCCAGATCCGGATTCTGGAAACCAGCGGCTTTGCAGAGTCGTACGACTCGCTTGTGCTCGCGGACCTTGTACTCCTGAATCACCCGCCGCGCCGGATGTTCCGGATCGGGAAGCTCGGCAAGCGCATTACCCAGCGCCGAGCCCCGCTCCTCGAGGACTTTGAGCTTGGTCGCGGTGCGACGACTCCAGTCCTGCAGCAGACCCTGGGGGTCATCGCGGTGCTTGGCGGTCAGGTCGCTCCACTCCTCTTCCTTGTGCGCGACCATGCCGCGAACCCACTCGGCGATGAGCTCATCCTTGGAGTCGAAGTACCGGTAGAGAGTCATCTTGTTGGTGCCGGCGGCTTCCGTGATCGCTTCCACCCCTACCCCGCGGATCCCCTGTTTATGGAACAGATCCCCCGCGGCGATGAGAATCCGGTCGCGCACCGGCAATCGCGCGCTGTTCTTCTCGTTCGTTTTCCCGCGCTTGCCCGAAATACCTGTTTTCATACCCAGTCGTACCCCGGCTTGACAAGAATGTTACCGACCGGTAACATGGTGCCTGCGGAATGTTACCGGTCGGTAACATACTATCAGTCGCAGGCCGCCGCCACCCCCACCAGTTGCTGTTCACCGTCACGGAGTCTTGCAACATGAGTTCCACGATCTCTCGCGCCGATTCGGCCTCCCTCAGATTCCACCCCGGCGGATGGACTGCCGGCGCTGTCTTCATTCTCGCCACCGCGGCCTGTCACAAGGATGCGCCGCAGATGCAGGCGCCCCAGGTGACGGTCGCGCCAGCGATCGAACGAGTCGTCACCGACTGGGACGATTTCACCGGACACTTCGAGGCGGTGAATTCCGTCGAAGTGCGGCCACGCGTCGGCGGTTTCATCGAGCGCGTTGCATTTACCGAAGGCGCAACCGTTCACCAGGGTGACGTGCTGTTCGTGATCGATCGCCGGCCTTATCAGGCCGAAGTCGCGAGAGCGGAAGCCGTGCTCGCCCAGGCGAGAACCCGCAAGGAGCTCGCCGACATGGAAGCCGAGCGCGCGCAAAAACTGGTGAGCACCCAGGCGATCTCGCGCGAAGAGCTCGATTCGCGCACCAGCAGCCGCGCCGAGAGTGACGCGGCAATCCGCGCCGCCGAGGCAGCGCTCCAGGTCGCGCGCCTGAATCTCGACTGGACGGTGGTCCGCGCTCCGATCAGCGGACGCGTCGGCCGCGCCGAGATCACCGCCGGCAACGTCGTCCAGGCAGGACCGGCAGCGCCGACCTTGCTGACTACGATCGTGTCGCTCGATCCGATCTACGTGTACTTCGACACCGACGAACAGGCGTACCTCAAGTATGCCGGCGCTTTCACCGGACCGAAGGGCCGTGAGGTGGAGGTCGGACTGGCCAACGAAAGCGGCTATCCGCACCAGGGCAGGTTGAACTTCATCGACAACCGCGTCGACGGAACGGCGGGGACGATTCGCGCGCGCGCGGTTCTCTCCAACCCGAACCAGATCTTTACGCCGGGACTCTTCGCGCGCGTCAGACTGCTCGGCACCGATCGCCATACGGCGACACTGGTGCAGGATCAGGCAGTCGGCACCGATCAGGACCGCAAGTTCGTGCTCGTTCTCAAGAGCGACAACACCGTCGAGTACCGACCCATCACCACCGGGCGCGTCTTCGATGGCCTTCGCATCGTCGACAGCGGTCTCAAGCCCGGTGAGCGCATCGTCATCAACGGGATGATGCGTGTGCGCCCCGGAATGAAGGTCGCCGCCACCAGTGCCGCGATGGTCGCCGAAACTCCTACTGCCGCACCCGTCGCTCGTTAATCAGACTCTTTTCGGAAAATCCCCGTGCGCTTTTCACGCTTTTTCATAGATCGGCCGATCTTCGCGATCGTGATCTCGCTGGTCATTCTCGCCGGCGGATTGCTGGCGGTGCGTAGCCTGGCGGTAAGCGAATATCCCGAAGTCACTCCACCGACGATCACCGTTACCGCCGTATATCCGGGCGCGAATCCGAGCGTGCTCGCCCGGACGGTTGCGACACCGCTGGAGGACGCCATCAACGGTGTCGAGCACATGCTCTACATGACGTCGTCCTCGACCGCAGACGGTACCGTCAATCTCACGGTGACCTTCGAGATCGGCACCAACGTCGATCTGGCGCAGGTCCAGGTTCAGAATCGCGTCGCGCAGGCGCAGGCGAGATTGCCGGACGAAGTGCGGCAGATCGGTGTCGTCACCCAGAAGCGGTCGCCCGACATCACTATGGTAGTGCACCTGTTCTCGCCGGACGGGCGCTACGATCCGGTCTACCTCCGGAACTACGCGCTGCTCAATGTGCGCAACGAGCTGTCGCGCATCCCGGGCGCTGGTCAGGTGTTCGTCTTCGGCGCCGGCGATTACGCGATGCGCATCTGGATGGATCCCAACAAAGTCGCGGCGCACGGATTGTCCGCGGGCGATGTGGTGCAGGCGATTCGCGAGCAGAACGTCCAGGTCGCGGCCGGAACCGTCGGCGCGCCACCGATGAATGACCCCGTCGCCTATCAGCTGACGGTAAATGCGCACGGCCGTCTTGCCGACGAGAACGAATTCGGGAACATCATCGTCAAGACGGGCGCCAATGGTCAGGTCACGCGGTTGCGCGACGTCGCCCGCATCGAGCTCGGCCCCGGCACATATGGACTGCGTGCGCTGCTCGACAACAAATCAGCGGTTGCGATTATCGTCTTCCAGGCGCCCGGCTCCAACGCGCTCGCGCTCTCCAGCGGGATTCGCGCCAAGATGGCCGAGCTCCAGACGCGCTTTCCGGAGGGCGTGAGCTGGTCGTCGGTGTACGACCCGACTCTGTTCGTCCGCGATTCCATCAAGGAGGTCATCTACACCCTGCTGCTGGCGACGCTAATGGTGGTAATCGTCGTCGTGCTGTTCCTGCAGACGTGGCGCGCGTCGATCATCCCGCTGGCGGCGGTGCCGATCTCGATCGTCGGCACCTTCGCGGTGATGTTCGCGACCGGCTTCTCGATCAACACGCTGTCGCTGTTCGGATTGGTGCTCGCCATCGGCATCGTCGTCGATGACGCGATCGTTGTTGTGGAGAACGTAGAGCGCCACATCGAGGAGGGCCTGTCACCGCTCGACGCCAGTCACCGCGCGATGGAAGAAGTCAGCGGACCGATCATCGCCATCGCGCTGGTGTTGTGCGCGGTGTTCGTTCCGGTTGCATTCATCAGCGGATTGACGGGACAGTTCTACCGCCAGTTTGCGCTGACGATCGCGTTCTCGACGCTCATCTCGGCGTTCAACTCGTTGACGCTCTCGCCCGCCCTCGCTGCACTGCTGCTCCGGCCGCGCGGCGTTCCGCCTGACGCGCCGACCCGCATCATGAATCGTTTGCTGGGTTGGGCGTTCGGTCCTTTCAACCGCCTCTTCGGGCGCGGGTCGGCGGCGTATGGAAACGCGGTCCAGACGATAGGTCGCCGCAAGATGGGCGCGCTCGCCGTCTATGGAGCGCTCGTTCTGGTGGGCATCCTCGGATTCGCCAGGGTGCCGAAGGGATTCGTGCCCAGCCAGGACAAGCGCTTCCTCGTCGCGATTGCACAGCTGCCCGACGCCGCTTCGCTCGATCGCACCGAAGCCGTGATTCGGCGGATGACCGACATCGCGCTCAAACAGCCCGGTGTCGAGCACGCCGTTGAATTCCCCGGACTTTCGATCAGCTCGTTCGGGCCCAAGCCAAACGCGGGCATCATCTTCTTCGGTCTCAAGCCGTTCGAGGAAAGAAAGAGCAAGGATCTCAAGAGCGGCGCAATCCTGGCGGCGTTGAATCAGAAGTTCTCGACCATCCAGGAAGGCTTCACCGCTGTCTTTCCACCGCCGGCGGTGAACGGACTCGGCGCCATCGGTGGGTTCAAGCTGATGGTCGAGGACAAGGCGGGGCTCGGCGACTCGACGCTGTACGCCGTGACCCAGCAGCTCGTCGGCCGGACGTACCAGAGCCCCAAACTGGGCGGTCAGTTCTCGAGCTTTCAGATCAACGTGCCCCAGCTCTTCGCCGATGTCGATCGCGACAAGGCCAAGCAGCTCGGCGTCCGGCTCACAGATCTCTTCTCGACACTTCAGATCTACCTCGGCTCCCAGTACGTCAACGACTTCAACAAGTTCGGTCGCACGTATCAGGTGATCGCGCAGGCGGATGCTCCGTATAGATCCACTGCCGACGACATCACCCAGCTCAAGGTGCGAAACGTCCGCGGCGACATGGTGCCGCTCGGGTCGTTACTGACTGTAAAGCAGTCGTACGGTCCCGATCAGATCACGCACTACAACGGCTATCCGGCCGCGGACATCAGCGGCAGCGCGGCGCCGGGCGTCAGCGCCGGCGCTTCGGTATCAGTCATGGAGCAGCTCGCCAACGAGACGCTGCCCAACGGAATGGGCTACGAGTGGACCGAGCTCACCTATCAGCAGAAGCTCGCCGGCAATACCGCTGTCTTCGTGTTCCCGCTTTGTATCGCGCTGGTATTCCTCGTTCTGGCCGCGCTCTATGAGAGCTGGTCATTGCCACTCGTCATCGTACTGATCGTCCCGATGTGTCTGGTGTCGGCGATCGCGGGCGTATGGCTGACGCGCGGTGACAACAACGTCTTCACCCAGATCGGATTGCTGGTGCTGGTCGGACTGGCGTGCAAGAACGCGATTTTGATCGTGGAGTTCGCGCGGGATCTGGAGCGCCAGGGTCGCGACCCCGTCAGCGCCGCGCTCGAAGCCGCGCGCATCCGACTGCGTCCAATCCTGATGACTTCGTTCGCCTTCATCGCCGGCGTAGTACCGCTCATCGTCGCCAGCGGCGCCGGCGCGGAGATGCGACGGGTGATGGGCATCGCGGTGTTCTCGGGAATGCTGGGCGTGACTTTCCTGGGTCTGGTTTTCACGCCGCTCTTCTACACGCTGGTTCGCGGACTCGTCGAGAAGGGAAGAAAGCACCCGGCCGACAAAGCCGTGGCGATTCCCGACAATGTCCAACCAATCCATACGTGGCGCCCGGCGCTGGCGGTGGAGCAAGAGGGTGGTACCCATGCGTAAAGTAGCATTCCTGATTTCTACGGCGGCGCTTGCATGCGCAGCGCCCGCTTATCGCGCGCCGGAAGTTCCGGTTCCTGCGTCCTACAACGTCAATCGGACGGCGGGCGTCTCGACGCCGCCAGCCAGTGATGCGCGCGTCTCCGACGAGTCGGCTGGCGCGGTACATATCAGCGAGTCACTCGCGGCAACGCCGTTCTGGACCTCGCTTGGCGACAGCGTGCTGACCGCGCTGGTAGGTGAAGCGCAGCGCGCAAATCTCGATGTGCGTGTCGCCGAGTCGAGGCTCAGCGGCGCGCGCGCCAGCCGGCGCCTGAGTCGTCTGGATCGCGTCCCGACGATTACCGGAACCGGCAGCAGCTCGCGGCTCCAGAATTCTCTCGCGCAGACTCCCGGGCTCTCGAGTCAGCTGCCCGCGTACAACCTATATGACGTCGGCTTCGATGCCTCGTGGGAGGTCGATTTCTTCGGACGCGTGAACCGAAACGTCCAGGCGCAGGGCGCGCTGGTCGAGTCGACGCAACACGGGCTCGAGGACGTCCAGATCAGCGTTGCGTCAGAGGTTGCGCGCACGTACTTCGAGCTGCGCGGTGCGCAGCGCCGGCTGGCGGTCGCCGAGCGGAACGCGACGAATCAGCAAAAGATCGTGCGACTCACCGAAGACCGACTGGCCGCTGGCAGTGGAACGGCGTTCGATACGGAGAGGGCGAAGTCGGTTCTCTATCTAACGCTCTCGGCGACGCCATCGCTCGAGGCGGAGATTGCGGCGGATCGGAATCAGCTCGCAGTGCTGCTTGGAAAGTCGCCGGATGCATTGCCGGCGGTACTGCTCGATTCGGCGCCACTGCCGCGGTTGCCGGATACTCTCTACGTCGGATCGCCGGAGCAATTGGTTCGCCGGCGGCCCGATGTGTTGCAGGCCGAGCGTTTGTATGCGGCGCGCTCGCTGTTCGTCGGCGCGGCGCGCGCGGAATATCTGCCGCGAGTGACGCTTGGCGCGCGGATGGGCTACACATCGACGAGTGTGGACTCGCTGTTCAAGCGCGGCAACTCGAGACTGCTGTTCGGCCCGATCGTGAGCTTTCCGTTATTTGATATCGGAAGAGTGCGCGAGCGTGTAGAGATTGCGACCGCCGGTCAGGAGGAGGCGCAGGCGCAGTACAACGCGACGGTGCTGGGAGCGCTCGCCGAGAGTCAGGCGGCTCTCATCGCCTACGATCGCGCGCACGCGCGACTGGCGATTCTGGAAAACGCGGTACGGTCGAGCGAAAGAGCGGCGGACCTGGCACAGCAAAGATTCGAGGCGGGTCTGACGGATTTCCTGCAGGTGCTCGACGCGCAGCGGACCGTGCTCGATGCGGAGAACCAGCTGGCGTTTGGTCGCACGGCGGCAGCGACCGCGCTCGTCGCCGCGTACAAGGCGGTTGGGGGTACGTGGCCTATCCGATAAAAGACTCTGCGACGCGGACTTCGTTCATGGGCACAAAGTCCGCATCGAGACTACAGCGCTTGCGATAACCCAATCAGTACCGACGCATTTCCCGCAGTTACCGACTTCCCGACCTGGGCCTGCAGCCCCTTCCGGTACTCAGTCAGCCACTCGTTTGCCTGCTTTGTCTTGCCCATCGTGCGGGCTTGCTCGGCCTTGTTTAGATCGGCGACCAGACCATCGGCAATCTTGGAGCTGGTAACAAAACGGCGAGACAGATTCCCGAGGCTCCCAAAGGTCACGCTGACCGTGAAACTCGTTGACGCGCTGGCGGTGTTGCCGGCATTGTCGGTCGCGGTCGCCGAGTACGTGTGTGTGCCGAGACCAAACACGTAAGCGTCGCCGTCGATTAGTGCACAATTATCCGAGGCAATGCCGGACTCGGCGTCGGTTGCCGTGCAGGTGATCGACACATGCTGGTCGACTGTGTATGTCGCCGCATTACCGGAGTAAGTGATGGTCGGCGGTGTGGCGTCCGCTGTGGCAACGCGCCACAGGACTGCGCCACTGCCGAAATTCCCCGGCGTCCATTCACCGTTCACCAGTCCGACGATCAGCCCGTGGTTGTTGATGCCATGCGCATCACCAGAGAACATGGTTCCTGGCTGGCCGAGGTTGATCAACGAACCGTCGTGCGACCAGAGGACGGGGACGAAGCTGGACGGACCAAACGCCGTCCCCACGACGTCAGCGGCCTGGTTCAGGCCATACGGTATCGACAACTGCTGGAAGGCACCGGGTAGCATCGGCAGCGTCGTGAACGCCCCGTTTCGGTACACGATTGCCTGGCCAAAGTTGAACGCATCCGGCGCGACCTCGGCGATAAAATCGCCGGCGTCATTGAAGATGCGCCCCGTCGCGATATTGCTGGCTAAGCGGCCACCTGCCGGCAGCACGATCTCCGACATTGTGCCACCCGACCAAATCGTGGGGCGCGTAGAGAAATCCGAGAACGAGATGCTTGGTCCGAACATGGTACCGGCCGCATTGATCCCCCTGGCTCTGCTCATATCCGCACCGGGCAGCACCCCAAGATCTACGACCCCACCGGTCACCGGCCACAGGACTGCGTGGACGAAGCCAAAATCACTCACATCCTCGCCAGCAATGTCTCCGTGATCGTTGATCGATTGCGCATTGCCGCCCGACGCCTGATACGATGCCAGGCGTGGCAGCTCCCTGATGACTCCGTTCTCCCACACGACGGGCCGAAAGTTCCCAGCGGCATCCTGCGACTCACCGACGATGACTCCGGCGTTGTTGCTTTGATGTGCTCGCGAGAATCCGCCCAGTGTACCGAGATCGGTGAACACTCCGTTCTGCCAGCTGATCGCTCGCTCCCGCAACCCGTCTGGCGTGTCCGCGTAGCCCCAGCCGACCGCCAGGTCGTTGTCGTTGATGTCGACCAGGATCGTGTACTGCCCGTTGTACTGGCCGATCGCGACGACGTCTACGCCGGTGCTGCTCTTTTCCCAATTGACGCCAGTGACCTGGCGTCGACCGCCGACATCACCGAGGCGCAGCGTGTGCTCCGGGCTGACCGGGTTGTCGCTGCAGGCAAGGGGGAGAAAAGCGGCTATGACTAGCGGGAAACGGCGCATAGGGGACCTCGGCTGGGAAGGATCTTAGACAACGACAGGCTCAGCTGTAGGACGAGCGGGAACCAAGATAGGGGGGAATCCTGTATGCGCCATAGTCGGCTAAGTTGTAATCGATATCGGCGACATTGGGATTAAACGGCAGGCCGAGTCGCCTGAAGAGCGGGCGATAGCCCGGCTCACCATTCAGGAACTCGAAGACGGGCTCGCGGATAAAAGGCCGAAGGGGGTGCGGCTGGTTCGGGACTCCACAGTGCTGACGTGGCGCGCCGTCGCCAAGGACCGCTTCAGGCTCCCCCTCCAGCAGTCAACGGCGGGGCCGAGCGCGATTCTCGTCGGCGGCAGCGAAACGGCGGATTTCGAGTTCGCTCCTGACGCGCCCGAAGAGCTGAAGCTTGAGGTGACCAGGCCCGACAAGTTCGTGTCGCACGTACCGGTGCGCTTGCGCGTGGTCGCGAAATAACCTGTATCCGAGATCGAATGTCGCCCACCGGCGGTTGGCGCCACGGCTCGCCATGGTTTCTCAAACGCTCACTGGCGTTGTTCGCGATTGCGTTCGCGCTTTCGTGGATTGCGTACTGGCTAAGCGCCCTCTGGCTGCAGTGGATCGCGTTCGCGATCGGCATCGCGTCGATGTACATGGCGGCGATCGCCTCGGGCGAATGGCTGCGAAAGCGGTGGCGTGACTTTCCCTGACGTGGTGCGGCAGACGATTGCAGACGCGAACCCCACGGATAAGTCGTTAATGTGAGGACTCTTCGCGCTATCCTGCTGGCGGCCGCGCTCGTAGCGTGCGACCGCGCGCAGGTCAGACAATCAGCGCCGAATACGGTAGCGTCTACCACAATCACGATCGCTGATACCGTCCGCGCAACAGATCCCGTCGCGACGCACGCGAGCTCGACCAGTGCAGTTGCTCCTGCGGTCGAAGATGGTTCGACGCGGGTGCCCTTTTCCTCGCCACAGGATTCGCTTTGCGGCGAAGTCGGAGAAAACGGGCTCAACATTCCGACTGTCGCCCGCCGCGCGGTGGCTGCACAGTTCGGTAAGCCAGACAGCGTGCGCTTACAGCCAGGGCCGAATCCGTACACGCCGACGCAAATCGATACCGTGGTCAATGTGTTCTATCAGGGTATCCGTCTCAAATATTGGGTAGTGGGTGCAGGCCCACCTGACGAGGAGAGCCTTCTCGAAGCCGATATCACGGATAACAAGTATCTCAAGTTCCCCCAGGTCGGAATCGGAGCGACGGCGGAGCAAATCGTGGCCGCGATCGGCGAACCCGCCGACCGAACCGACGACACCTACAGTTACGAATGCGGGCTCCACATAATGTCAGGAGCGAATGTCAAATTTCACTTCGCGGATGGTCGCGTTAAACGCGTGAACTACAGGTGGGAGATGGACTAGGTCCGCCCGGGATTGCGACCGCCCGTACCTCGCCCTGCCTCGCGACGGCGCTACCTACAGCTCGGCCTTCCGCTGAAAACGGATTGGGGAGTAAATCACTACGCGAGCGCGTGGCTACAGCGCTTGCGATAAACCAATCAGTACCGACGCGTTTCCGCAGCTATCGACTTCCCGACCTGGGCGCGCTGGGTAACGCGCGCGTCGGCTAGCTATTCTATAGGCATGAATCCAGGCTCCTTTAGAGGCGGACACACCGCTCGATTGCTGCTTTTCGTGATGCTGTTGGGTTGGTGCGGCGTCTTGTTGTTGTTCCGTTTCGCGCGGTCGGGCTCGTTCGCACTCGGGTTCCTGGCCTGGAATCTCTTCCTTGCTGCTGTCCCGGCGGTTGCCGCGTGGTTCTTCGCCCGCGCGATGGGAAGAAATTCGTCGCTGATCGAGCGGATTGCGTGGTTCGTGGTATGGCTCGTTTTCCTTCCCAACGCTCCGTACATCATCACCGACTTCGTTCATCTGACGCCGCGCCCGGGGATGCCTTTCTGGTATGACATCGCGCTCCTCGTATCCTGCGCGGGAACAGGCCTCCTGCTCGGCTACACATCCATCGCCGATGTACAGTTCGTGATCGCGCGAAGATTTTCGCCACTTGCGGGCTGGATGCTCGTCGTCGCCGCGGTTCTCCTGTCCGGGTTCGGCATCTACCTTGGGCGTTTTCTCCGCTGGAACAGCTGGGACACGCTGACCAGCCCACGCCAGCTGTCCCTTGCGATCACCGAGCGGGTGATGAACCCGTTATCCAACCCGCAGACCTTCGGCGTCACGGTGGTCTACGGGGTTGGACTTTTTCTGGGCTACGTGGCGCTTCGCTTCTGGCAGCCGGCCACGATCAGCGGAAGTGAGCGAACGGAGCCGCGGCAGCCTTGACGTCGCCTGGTGCTTGCGGTCGAGTCTGGTTCGGGATAATCTGACCGCCCCCTTCGCTACCCGACATGAGCCCTTCGTCTGTCGCCCGTTTCGCGCGGTGCCGCGCCATTGCCTTCATTAGCGCGGGCGGTCTCGTGGCGTCGGCATATGAGTCAACGGTGCTCGCGCAGTCGCCGCCCTCAGCCTCACCGGCCGCGCAGGTCCTGATGCTCGGCACCGGAACGCCGATCATCAATGCCGCGCATTCCGGCAACAGCGTTGGCGTCCTGGTGCGCGGGTCGCTCTACATTTTCGACGCGGGGCCTGGCGTCGAGCGCCGCATGCTCGAAGCGGTGGCGAAGGGGGTGAAGATCGACACCATTCCGGCGGTGTTCGTTACCCATCTTCATTCCGACCACACCCTCGGCCTTCCGGCGCTCGTGTATTATCACGGCCGCAATGCCGCGTTTCGGGGCGGTGGCCCGCTCACCGTTTATGGACCGCCGGGCATCGCAGCGATGATGACACATATCGACGCCGCGTGGGCCGAGGATCGCGGCGCCCGGATCGGAGTACGCGGCGGCTCGCCGTCATGGCAAGTGCGCGGCGCCGATGTCGCAGCCGGCATCGTCTATCGTGATTCCAACGTCGTCGTAAAGGCGTTCGAGGTGCCGCATCAACCATGGCCACATGCCTTCGGGTACAGAGTGGAAACCGCGGACCGCGTCATCGTCATCTCCGGCGACACCAAGCCGAGTGAGGCAATTGCACGGGAGTGCGCGGGCTGCGACGTGCTGGTGCACGAGGTGTACTCCGCCGTCGGACTTCCCAAAGAACCGCCGGTGATGCAGAGATATCACCCGACCGCGCATACGTCGACGTACGAGCTCGCCGAAATCGCGGCGAAGGCGAAGCCAAAGCTGCTGGTTCTCTATCACCAGCTTTACCTCGGCGGTGTCAGCGACGACGATCTCGTTCGCGAGGTGCAGAGCCGATACAA